>JAITXR010000236.1 GCA_031284665.1 Paludibacter sp. | reverse complement strand
TCCATCGGCACTGTAAATCACGGCTTTGTCGGGATATTTGTCGCGATATTCTTTTACTGCACGCAAAACCGATTGATAGGATGGCTGCCCGGGTTTGTTAACGCGAGCGTGCTGACGTGGTGCCAGATTTTGTCCGCCTTCCGGTGCATACGCACTGCCGTCGGAACGATAAAACCAGTATTGAATGTCGATAATATCCACTACTTTACTGCGAACAGGGTCGGCAAGGATTGCATCTTGCACATCTTTTGTGGTGCTTAATGCTATCAATGGGTCGATGCCGGTCTCTTTTTGCCATTCGGAAATTACATCGAGCCAAAATTCTACAAAATGCAGAGGTCCCGTATATTCGGCGCTGATTAGTTGAACGACAGAAGTATTATCCTTAAAATTATTCAGGCATTGACGGATATAATTTCGGTGCAATTCGCGGCGCACAGGGTGGTTAATATCGTAAAACAATTCTGCCTGAAAAATTCGTTTATCGCCTGCATAAGGCGGTGGCTCAGGGAAATCGGTATTATTAATGTTGTTTGCCGAACGCCACGGACTGTCAGCCCAATGCGCACCAGCCTCAATAATATTATGCTGAAAGTAATTATTATGCAGCAAAACAAGTCCTTCGCGGTCGGCAAGGTCGGCAAATTTTTTCAATCTGTCCCAATACCAAGTGTTATATTTTGTGAGGTCGTATTTGCTCAAACCGTCGTAAGCCGCGCCCTGTCCGCTGCGGGCAAAAGGCTGTTCGTAGAAAGGAGTCCACACATCGCCGGTCATACGGCGGATACGCTCGTGGTCATCGCGGCGGCGGTCGTACCAAAGTCCGTAATTATGTTCGATGGCTACAATATTATTTTTTTTCATCCACACCACCACCGAGTCAATATTGTCGGTCAGTCCTGTGCCGTCGCGCCCGGGTACAAAACGGGTCAGATGCGGACTTGCCGTGCGTTTGAGGTACAACGGTTTATCGCTGCCGCTCCACCAAGTTATATGATGTGTTCTGCCTGTTAGCGTTTTGCCGTTATGTTGTAAAATTCCATTTTTTATTTCGATTGGGAATTTGCGGCGTTGATTTAATAACGGGCGGGCGTTGGTGATTTGTTCGGCGTTCTTATCATCAATATTAATAGGGTTTTCGGCTCTCACTTTTTCAATCCATTGCTCCAAAGTAATTGCGGGAGCGGTGGATGCTTTTGCCAATTCCTGTGCTTGCGCCACTGTGGGCGACGATGTGGCACTTGTGTTGATTGGCAGCAAGTGCGAGCGGTCGCTGTATTTTGTGCCGAGCCGTTTTGCTAATTGGGCATAAAACAGACTTCGCGGCTCGATATGATTATTACTTTCAGTCCAATATCCATCGCCGTGAAATTCCGACCACGCCCCGAAAGTCCAATTCATAGCCGTTGGTGGCGCATAACATTCCAAGCGCGAGGGCGAGCATTGCCAAGTTACGCTGTTTGCCAAATTCCAGCCTGCGCCGTGTTGGTCGGCACCGAGATTTGTAAGGCGCAGCGCATTGCCGTCGATGTTTACAATGTCGAACAATATGCCCGACGACCACGAGTCTATCCCCCCGCTGTAACTGTATGGCAGATAGGCGGTACATTGCACAAAAGCGTTGAGCGATGCCAGAAATCCGGTGGCAAAATCGTGATAGCCGTACTCGGAATAAAGCCGTTGAAACAAGCATTGTTCGCCCATTGTGAAGAAAATATTTCGCCGCCCGCCACCAAGTTCCGACACAGGAGCATAACTGCGGCAATTCTCCACAGTTACTCGCTTTACCGTCTGTTGAATAAACACTGCCGACGATGCAAAATGCCGGAAATCGACATTGCGCACCCATACATCCTGCGCTTTGGAAACGTTAACCGCAATCCACGAATGAGCCTCGTCTTTCGGGTTATTGGCGTCGCATTCCGAAACGATTGTAAGGTTTTCGACCCCCACGTTTTCAATCCTCTCCGCCCATTGATAGCGCAAAATAAAAGCAGCGCCAAATTTCCTGTCCAAAGCAGTAGTAATGGGCGCATCGATTGTAATTTTATTGCCGCTCACAGCCACAACAGTTCTGTCCCACGATATGTTTTGCTCGCCCGCTTTCCATCCCAACGACGTCAGTCCGCCGCCAAAATGCGCAGTACCAAGCGCCGCAATCCATTCTTTGGTTGATGGGCGAGTAATCAAAATTTTATCGCCAACCTTAATATTATTGTTATTATCAACAGTAAAAGTCATAGCCCCCACCGGCACATAACTGTCGGCAATACGAACGCTATCTCCTTGCGTTATTGGATTTCCATATCCGGCAATGTCGATTAAATTACGGCGGTCGCGCCCCGTAGCAATCAGCCGTGTAACGTCCACGCCACTGCCTCGCAAGACAATTCCGGACGCATCAATACGGATATTTCCATCAACTTTGTAATCGCCCCCGCGCAGCAAAATTGCCCCACGAAAACCATTTGCGTTAACCGGCAAAAGCGATAATTTACGAATTGCATCACGAAAATACGGCGTTGCATCGCCCTGTACGGCAGGGATTACAATTTTTACATCCACAGTCGGGATTGGCTCATTGCAGGCACGATAGCCGCAATACGAAAAATCGGGAATAGCGTTACCCAACGAATCGGGAGCAGGCAGTTTCTGCGAAAACGCCACTGCTGTAAGACTGATACACAGCCAAGTAAAAAAATGTTTTTTCATTGAATTATAAATTTAATCCTTGTTAGATTGACAAATGCGCGAAAAGTTTATTTTTAATTGATAATTGATAATGTGCCAATAAACAATATGCCAATTAAGAAATGAAGAGCGTGCAACACAGCCGCAGTCCGTCATTGCGGGCTTGACGCGCAATCCCCTATTCATTGTCTTAATATGATTTTTAAGATTACTGTGATTAAAAAACGGAAAACAATGGTTAATTATTAATGATAAATGGTTAATTCACTAAACAGTCCCCAAAATATTTGAGTTTGTGCAATCACAAAATGAGTTTGGGGAAGTATAAATATAGTTTTGGAAAGTATAAATTGAATTATTTTTATAAAAAAAAGTATGTATATTAAAAAATAATCATTTATATTTGTCGAAAAAATAATTTATCAAATAAAAACAAACCTACAAAATTCCCAAAGGTGGACTTAATACCCTACTCTGTGGGCTTATCAACTATTTATGAAAAAACACATTTTCCTTCTTATCGCGCTTGTTTCGGTAGCAATAATTTCGGCTCAGGAGCAAAGCAGCATTAGCCTTCGCCCTGACAGCGCAAAGCAAATTATCAACAAAAATATTTACGGACATTTTGCCGAACATCTTGGCACTTGCATCTATGGCGGGCTGTGGGTAGGCGAAAACTCTCCAATCGCAAACATCAACGGCTATCGCAAAGATGTTTTCGAGGCATTGAAAAAACTTGAAATACCGGTATTGCGATGGCCCGGCGGTTGCTTTGCTGACGAATATCACTGGATGGACGGCGTTGGAGCAAAAGCCAATCGCCCAAAACTTGTGAATAATAATTGGGGTGGCACTGTGGAGGACAACAGTTTTGGCACTCACGAATTTCTAAACCTTTGCGAAATGCTCGGCGCAGAGCCGTATATAAGCGGAAACGTTGGCAGCGGCTCGGTCGAAGAACTCGCTAAATGGGTGCAATATATGACCTCCGATTCGGACAATCCGATGGCAAATCTCCGACGGCAGAACGGGCGCGAAAAAGCGTGGAAAGTAAAATATCTTGGCGTGGGAAACGAAAGTTGGGGATGCGGAGGCGATATGCTGCCCGAATATTATTCCGACCTTTACCGCCGTTACGCCATTTATTGCCGTAACTACGACGACAATCGCCTGTTCAAAATTGCAAGCGGCGCCAGCGATTTCGACTATAATTGGACAGATGTGCTGATGAAAAAAATCGGCAATAAAATGAATGGAATTTCCGTACATTATTATACGGTAACCGGCTGGAACGGCTCAAAAGGCTCTGCTACCCAATTTACACCCGACGAATATTATTGGATAACAGGCAAATGTCTTGATATTGAGGACGTGATTAAAGGACATATCGCCATAATGGATAAATACGATACGAAAAAGAATATCGCCCTTTTGGTTGACGAATGGGGAACGTGGTTTGACGAAGAGCCCGGCACCGTGCGCGGACATTTATATCAACAAAACACTATGCGCGATGCTTTTGTGGCTGCGTTGTCGCTCAATATTTTCAATAAATATTCCGACCGTGTAAAAATGGCAAATATCGCTCAGATAGCCAACGTACTGCAATCGATGGTGCTCACGCGCGACGATAAAATGGTATTAACACCCACTTATCACGTTTTCGAAATGTATCGCGTTCATCAGGATGCGCTACATATTCCGTTGGAAATTACCTGCGCTACAAAAGAAATTCGCGGGCGACAAGTGCCATTAGTCAGTGCCTCGGCATCGGTCAAAAACAACCTTACACACATTTCGCTTGCCAATATTTCGCTCGACAGCAGTCAGGAAATCACAATCAACCTCAACGCCAAAGCCACAAACATCACCGCCCGCATCCTTACATCAAAAAATATTAGCGACCATAATACTTTCGACAAACCCGAAACCGTAAAACCAGCAGATTTTAAGGATTTTAAACTCACAGGAAACACCCTAAAAGTAAAACTGCCGGCAAAAGCAATCGTAATGTTGGAAGTAAAATAATGGTTAATGTGCCAATAAACAATGTGACAATGTGCAAATTAAGAAATTAAGAAATTTAGGAATGAAGAAATTAAGAGCGGGCAAAAATAAACTCAGCCCTTACTTTATGAACTTCTCTAACTTCTCTAACTTCTAACTTCAATCTTCTAACTTCTAACTTCTAACTTCTAACTTCTAATTATCAATTATCAATTATCAACTGTCAATTATTATGAACATAGCCCTTATAGGATACGGAAAAATGGGTAAAACCATTGAAAAAATAGCACGCGAGCGCGGTCATCAGATTGTTGCGATAATAGATGTTGACAACAGTAGCGATTTTGATTCCCCGCAGTTTCGTTCTGCCGACGTAGCAATAGAATTTACAGCACCGGCGGTGGCTTTGCGCAATATCAAAAGCGCATTTGCACAAAAAATTCCGGTTGTCTGCGGCACAACCGGCTGGACTGACGCTTTGCCCGATTTGAAACGCGAAATAACGGAAAATGGGAATACCCTTTTTTGGTCGTCGAACTACAGCATTGGAGTAAATATATTTATGGCGGTGAACAAATATCTTGCACGCTTGATGAACGATTTCCCAAGTTATAATGTCGAAATGACAGAAATACACCACATTCACAAACTCGATTCCCCAAGCGGCACAGCCATAACTCTTGCCGAGCAAATTATCCAAAATATTGATAGAAAAACATCTTGGGTCGAAGGAAACGAAACATCTCCCGAACAATTATCAATACACCCTTTGCGACAAGGCGAAGTCCCGGGTATTCATCAAAT
The DNA here is from genome assembly GCA_031284665.1 of Paludibacter sp. GTDB lineage: Bacteria > Bacteroidota > Bacteroidia > Bacteroidales > Paludibacteraceae > JAITXR01. Next base: position 1,795 of record JAITXR010000236.1, on the reverse strand, counting down.
ATCGTACAATTCGCAAGTAGATACAATCGAAATTTCGCATAGTGCCAACTCGCGCGAAGGTTTTGCGCTTGGAGCCGTAATTGCTGCCGAATTTATCAAAAACAAAAGCGGATTTTTTTCTATGGAAGACCTGATGAGAATTGAGAATTGAAAATTAGAAGATAGAAGTTAGAGAAGTTCATAAAGTCATAAAATAAGGACTGAAGTTGCTGTTGCCCGCTCTTAATTTCTTCATTCCTAAATTTCTTCATTTCTTAATTGACAAATTGGCACAACTTGTCCCGATTTATCGGGATTGTTTATTGGCACATTAACCATTAACCATTATCTCCGTTTTCACCGCTGCCCAATTATTTTTTTGTTGATATTCAAGTAATTGCAGTCCGTGTCTTTTTGCTTCCTCTTCGAGTACTTTAATATCTTGGCAATAAAAACCGCTCATATAAAGTTGCCCACCAACGCTAAGGCAGGCTGCATATTTTTCCATATCGGCAAGCAGAATATTGCGATTGATGTTTGCAAAAATCACATCAAAATGTAAACCGTCGAGCAACGCAGCATCGCCAAGTTTAACATCTATGCCGCTAACATTATTTAATGCAATATTCTCGAGCGAATTTTCTACACACCAAGTATCAATGTCGATTGCCGTTAAATTTTTTGCTCCTCGCATTGCCGCAAGAATTGCCAAAACAGCAGTTCCGCAGCCCATATCCAGCACCGTTTTACCGCTTAAATCCGCATCCAAAATATAAGCCAGCATCAGGCTTGTGGTTTCGTGATGTCCGGTGCCAAAAGCCATTTTCGGGTCAATAGTAATGTCGTATTCCGCTGTCGGGTAATTGGCGTGAAACGAACTGTGAATCACACACTTATTGCTAATCACAATCGGCTCAAAAAAGTTTTTTTCCCACTCTTCGTTCCAATCTTTCGATTCAATCTCTGTAACGTGGTACGAAATTTTAGCATCCAAAGGGAAATTGTGCAAAAGATTGGCTAATTTATCGGTCGAAAATAAATTTTGTTGAACATAAGCATCAATTCCACTTTCGGCAGCCACAAAACTCTCAAATCCAATCTCGCCAAGTTCGGCAGCCAAAACATCTGAAATGTAGTCCTGAAAAGGAGTAATAATAAACGAAACTTGTAAATAATCCATAATAATAATTTTTATGCAAAATTAAAAAAATATTTTTATAAAATACAACGACAATTTGGGCTTTGTGGCATAATTATTGCTGTAAATTTAATATAATTAATTTTAAAAATAGGAGATTTCTACTATGAAACAGACAATTTTATTATTTGCTCTTACTTTTTTAGTAAACACAGTGGCAATAGGTCAGGAGGTCATTGATGATATTTATTTTACTCCATCCGATGCTAAAAAAGAAGTAAAAAAAGACAGCAAAACAGCAGACAAACAAAACACAACTTACAAAAATGGAGCCAAAAAAATTATTTTTGTAGAACGCGATACTACCGATGCTTATGTGGCGATTGCCGAAGATAGCGTTGAGGTTGACAAAGGTTATTATCTCAACGAATTTGAAGGTACGGAATCGGATTACGAATATGCAGAGCGTATTCGGCGTTTCCATAACCCAAAATACACCGTATTTATTAGCGACCCAAATTATAACGACATTTATTTCCTTGATAATAATTATTGGAACGTTTATATCGATGGCAGTTCTGCTTACGTAACTCCTTCGTTCTCAAATCCTTATTGGTTTGATTATATGTATCGACCTTATAATTACAGCAGTTGGGCTTGGCGTAATAGTTGGTATGG
>JAITXR010000206.1 GCA_031284665.1 Paludibacter sp. | reverse complement strand
ATCGACAATTCAAAAGTTATTCCCGAGCCACCGGAACCGCCAAGAGGCAAATCGTTTGACGCTTGCGAATCGCTTGACAGTTGGAGCAGTTGGGGCCCATTGAGTTTGGATTTTGACAGACCGAAACAAGGGGAATACTCAATTAAAACAGTTTTAGACCCAAGCCTGATAGTGCTTTTCCAAAAAGACATTACCACGCCTTTCAATACTGAAGTTACCAAAGCAAACGGCTATTTATCTTTCTGGCTCTATGTTTCAAATGGCACTAATTTTGGCGATATGAATACAATTCAGCCCGGCGAAGCCGAGATTGAAATTACATCTTCCGGCACCAACGATGTAGATGAAATACATTGGTATATCGGAAGAGATGTGCAGATAACTACCGGATGGAATAAGATAGAACTTAAACTGTCAGCCGGAGACGAAGTAGGTAATTGCAAACTTAATGCTATCAACCATTTCAGAATTTACAATACCAAAATGACAGGTGCTGTAGAACTGAAAATTGACGACCTGCGTTTTTATAAAGAAGGAGATTAAATCAATTTTTTGCCTCGCAAATACCTCGCAATGCCTTTCTGTCTTTTTGTCTTCTTGTTTATTTATTAAGCGCAAGCGCTCTTTTATATGAACAGAAAGGCAATAAGACACGACGACACAACGAAATACAACATATTGATTTTTAGCAAATTATATATCACAATAAGTTTGAAAAATATAAGCAACTTAAACTTAATCAATTATTTTACAACATTCACAACACAGGATAGCGCGTTTCCGGCATCGTCCACCACCACTATTGAATGTTTGCCTTCGACCAGAAAAACAGTGAACTTATGAAAATCGCTTGTTGTGCCGCTAAAATCTCCATCAATATGCCAAAAAACAGTGGAAGATGCACGCACGTGAGCCAACTCAAAAGTTATTTCACCTTGCGAGCCGTCCAATTGTCGCGGGAGACGGACAATGCTGTTGCTTTCGACCGGATAGACGAATTGCATCTGATTTTCGTTCTTGTCGCAACCGGCAATAAATTGAGGGATAGGGCGATAATCGATATGTTGTTTCATATAATACAAAGCCCACGCCGGCGGCAAAACAAACCACGAAGTTTCGACCGCCTCGCCCGAATCAAGACAATCTGCCGCCACTCGATAACGCCCGTCGGGAGTAAGATTTATCGAAATATGATACGGACAAACTTCACTTTGCAAGGCAGCAGGCAACACAAGAACAGTGTCGATAAGAGGACAAAAACGCCCTTTCAAATGACCTGATTTATGGCAAATTTCAGTTTCAACAAATTGGTTTTCAGGCATTTGAAACCAAGCGGCTGTTGGTAAAATATTAAAAATATCAAACATAATTGGTCCGGCAGTACGCGCCCCAACAAGATTTGGTTTGCCCTCGCCATTTGCATTCCCTACCCACACCCCAACGGCATAGCGGGGAGTTACGCCAACCGCCCACGCATCGCGGAAACCAAAACTTGTCCCTGTTTTCCACGCCAATCGCTGCATAGTGGTAATATCGCGCCAGTCGATTTCGTCAGGTCGTTTTACCTCTTTTATTGCCTCAAAAACATTCCACACCGCAGCGGCATTAAATGTGGTGGCAACAGTTTTTTGTTTTTCGTTGAGTAAAAATCGGCAAGCGGCACTTTCGTTTCCGAGCAATGTACGAGCCATATTGGCATAAGCGTTAGTAACATCAAGGAGTTTTGCCTCCGCACCACCAAGAATAAGCGATAAACCATAATAATCCGACGAGTGCGGCAACTGCGCTATCTTGTTAGTTTTCAGAAAATTATAAAATTTCGGAACACTGTATTTTCTCAACATCGCCACTAATGGAACATTTAACGAGCGAGCCACAGCCTCGTCGGCATGCACTGCGCCTTCGTATTGAAGGTTGAAATTTTTAGGCGCATAACCGTTGATACTCAGCGGAATATCGGGCTGAAGAGTTTTCGGCAAAATTTCGCCTTCCTGCAACATTGCACAATAAAGAAATGGTTTAAGAATGCTGCCCGTGCTGCGTTCGGCAATGGCGCAATCCACCTGATTGCCATTGTTTGCCGATTGATAATTTACATTACCGCAATATGCAACTATCTCATTATTAGCAACATCGATTACAACTGCCGCTATATTGCGAATATCGCTTAAAATCAATTCGTTATTCCAATGTTGTAATAAGTTTTCAACCCTGATTTGCAGCGATTTATCTATTGTAGTACGGCAATTTTCGCCCCGCTTTTCGACATAAAAACGACTTACCAAATGTGGCGCAATTTGTGGCAATGGCTGTATCTGGCTTGGCAAATTTTCGTCTAATGCAAGTTCGTAATCAGTGGCGTTAATTTTCTGATTTTCATAGAGATACTTCAAAAGACGATTACGTTTTTCGAGTAATTTTTGCTGATTTTTGCTAATGTGAATTTTTGCCGGCGCATTTGGCAACACCGCCAAAGTAGCCGCCTCAGCCCACGAAAGTTCGTCGGGAGAATGCCCGAAATATCTCCAAGCAGCGGCTTCCAATCCCACTACATTGCCTCCAAATGGAGCGTGCGAGGCATAAAGTGCAAGGATTTTATTTTTTGAATAACGAAATTCGAGACGAGTAGCCAAAATGCTTTCCACCGCTTTTTCCCAAATATGCCGTTTGTTTTTGCGCGACAGGCGTATGACTTGCATTGAAATTGTACTTCCCCCGCTCACAATACGTTTCTCCTTGATATTCTGCACAATAGCCCGTCCAATGGCAAGCGGATTTACGCCCCAATGATAACGAAACGAGCGGTCTTCGAAAGCAATAACGCAAGTGGAATACTTGGTGGGAAGGGTATCGAGCGCAGGAAAACGCCACTGCTCATCGTCGGCAATACGCGCACCGAGCAATTCACCATTTCGGTCGCTAACCACAGTAGAATAAGGAACATCGAAAAGTTGACGCGGAAGGCAAAAAATGTA
>JAITXR010000054.1 GCA_031284665.1 Paludibacter sp. | reverse complement strand
GAAAATAACTTATTTTTATAACAAAATTTCGCCCCATATTCAAAATCCCTTCGTTTTTGTAGCGCGACAAATGGTCGAAATATTTCTCGTTAAAGATATTATTTACTGCCGCATCTACCTGTCTCGTCCTGAAAAAAGTTGACAGTTTTTTGTCTTCCACCTCTCCCCACCTCCCCTAACCCCCCGATACATCGGGGCAGGCTCTCCGAAGGAGGGGGATAGACCGTGGAATAAGGGTGTAGGTTTTTTGGGGGTGCCGCAGGGGCGTTGCATGCAACGCCCATACTGTGTGGGGTTGCAGAGGGGCAGGCTCTACGGAGTAGCGCATTGCAGAGGTCGAGATTAACCATCTAACATTAACCATTAACCATTATTTCCCGTTTCTTAATAATAGTAATCACAAAAATTATATTAAAATCAAAGTTCAGACAGAAATCTGAATGCCGCTTTTTCGAGCCTGTCCATTATCGAAATGCCAATGCCTTGTTTTTCGGTGGGTTGAATGTAAATCTGAGTTATTTGCGGGTCATCCTCCATTTGATGCAGACTTTCGAATAAGTTGGCTGCCGTTTCGAGCAAATTGCCGCTGTGGGAACTGTAAATTATTCGTTTTGCGTTAAATGTGAGAGTCGTATCGCGATGTAAAATTAAGCCGGAAGAGGGTGGAAGTTTAGTATTATCGTCAAAAAAATACAAAGGCTTTGTGGGCGAATAATGGCTGTTGAGTAATCCGGGCGACGAAATTTCAGTGTTTTTACTTGCTGTTTCAACATCAACATCAGGCAGTTTTTCCTTAATATCGGCGGCAGTGATTATTCCCGGGCGCAGAATGATACATTTATTTTGTTGCACCAGCACTACTGTTGACTCAATTCCTGCTTTTTGTTCACAATCGTCTTCGGCAATCAGATAGTCGATTTCCATTTTTTGTTTCACTACATGGCGATAACTTGTTGGGCTTAATTGACCAAATAAATTGGCACTTGGGGCAGCCACAGGCACTTTGGCGAGCCTGATTAACTCGTTTGCCACAGGATGCGACGGCATTCGGACTGCCACATTTCCTAAACCGGAAGTAACTATTGAGGGAATAATATCTGCTTTTTTGTAAACAATGGTAAGCGGACCGGGCATAAAGCAATCTGCCAAACGGAATACCAGCGGGTCGATTGGATGGGCAAAGAGCGTTTCCAATTGTTTTTTTTCGGCAATGTGAACAATTAGCGGGTCGAATGATGGGCGTTTTTTTGCCTCAAAAATTTTTGCCACCGCCACTGCATCAAGCGCATTTGCACCAAGACCGTAAACGGTTTCGGTGGGAAATGCCACAAGCCCGCCCGCCCGCAGGCAATCGGCGGCTTGGGATAACGAATTTTTATTGATTAGTTGCATTTTTTTTCTCCAGCAATTCCTTGGCACGCGCCACAGCATCGTTTATATTGCTTAATATATTTTCTTTGCCTAAAAGTTCCTCAATTCCTGTTTTTTGTAATACCGCAAGCACATTCGGATTTACGCCCGAAAGCAGTACTTTTGTTTTGTCTTTTAATGTGGAGTTTTTGATAAGGTTTGTAAGGTTGTGAGTGCCTGTGGAGTCGATAAAAGGTACTTTTCGCATACGGATAATGCGGATTTTTGGTTTTTGACTTACCTGTTTCATTGTCTCTTCAAATCGGTTGGCAACACCGAAAAAGAAAGGTCCTTCGATTTCATAAACATCTACTCCGTGCGGCAATTCGAGTTGTTCGTTATCGGCACTGCCTTCAATATATTCGGCAACTCCAATGCTTTTGTTAAACATCGAAATTTGAGTTGATTCGGCAATTCGTTTGATAAACAGCACAACGGCAAGCAACAACCCGACTTCGATTGCGATGGTAAGGTCGAACACCACAGTGAGAATAAAGGTAGTGAGCAGTACCGCCACGTCGGATTTTGGATTTCGCATCAGCGAGCGGAACGACCGCCATTCGCTCATATTGTACGACACCACAATTAAAATACCCGCCAAGCAAGCCATCGGAATATGCTTTGTTAAATTCCCCAAAAACAGCATAATGAGCAGCAGCACTACTGCGTGAATAAGCCCTGCAACAGGAGTGCGCCCGCCATTATTAATATTTGTCATTGTGCGTGCAATGGCGCCGGTGGCGGGAATTCCACCAAAAATCGGAGCCACCATATTTGCCACTCCCTGCGCAATAAGTTCGGTATTTGAATCGTGGCGGTCGCCGGTTACACCATCGGCTACTGTGGCTGAAAGTAAGGATTCTATTGCTCCAAGCATTGCTATTGTAAAAGCCACAGGCAGCAGCATTTCTATCATTTCGAAAGTAATAACGGGAGTTTCGGCTTTGGGTAACGAGGAATTGATGGTAAAACGGTCGCCAATAGTTTCGATACTCATAATTCCAAATTTTTCGCGCAAAATATATACAAGCACCGTTATTACAATGATTGCAATAAGCGAGCCCGGAATTTTTTTTGAGATTTTTGATGAAAAAACAATTATTACTATCGAAAGCAGTCCTACGCCAAGCACCCAAGGATTTAGAGTAACGATATTTTGCCCGTAAACAATCCATTTATGAATAAAATCAGCCGGCAATGCGCCTGTTTGCAAGCCAAAAAGGTCTTTGATTTGAGTTGTGAAAATGGTAAGAGCAATGCCGCTTGTAAAACCCACAACCACCGGATAAGGGATAAACTTAATTATGCTGCCAAAGCGCAAAAGCCCCATTATCACAAGCATTACACCTGCTATCATTGTGGCTATGGCAAGCCCTGTAACGCCATATTGCTGCACAACGCCATATACAATTACAATAAACGCGCCGGTGGGTCCGCCAATTTGCACTTTGCTGCCGCCCAGAAACGAAATTATAAAACCTGCGATAACGGCTGTAAATAAACCTTTTTCGGGGGTTACACCCGAAGCAATGCCAAATGCAATGGCAAGAGGCAAAGCCACAATACCAACAATAATTCCTGCCATTAAGTCGGCTATGAATTTCTGACGATTGTAGGTTTTTAACGATTCAAAAAGTTTTGGTCGAAACATATCCTGATTTATATTTTTGATTTTTGATGCGCAAAATTACAAAAAATGTCGGTAAACTTGCTGCAAATACTAAAAAAATAAATTAACTTCGCCGAAAAATAAAACTAATTATAATATGAAAAACATTATCAAAGGAATTATTCCACCAATGATTACTCCGCTGCTTAATCCTGATACTCTCGATGTGCAGGGAGTTGCAAATTTAGTTGAGCATTTAATTGGCGGCGATGTAAATGGCATTTTTATACTCGGCACAACCGGCGAGGCGCAGCAGTTGAGCACCCGCCTGAAAAAAGAACTGATTGCTCAAAGCGCAAAATGTATTAATGGGCGACTGCCTTTATTGGTAGGGATTACCGACTGCACTGTGGAGGACAGCCTGATTGTTGCCGAATTTGCTGCAAAGCACGGAGCAACGGCTGCTGTGGCTGCTCCGCCGTATTTTTTCGCACTCTCGAAATCGGAGTTGTACGATTATTATACTACTTTGGCTGACAAATCGCCATTGCCCGTTTTCCTGTACAATATGCCCTCGCATACCAAGGCAATGATGGATTTGGATTTGGTCGAAAAACTTGCACAGCACCCGAATATTGCAGGCTTGAAGGACAGTTCGGCTAATGGCGTTTATTTTTGTAAATTGCTGAAAATGTTTGCTTCACGCCCCGATTTTGGTTTATATGTAGGACCCGAAGAAATGTTTGCGCCTATGGTTTTGATGGGCGGGCATGGTGGAGTGTCGGGCGGAGCGAATGTGTATCCGAAATTTTTTGCCGAACTTTACGCTGCTGCTGCTAAATGTGATGTGGCAACAACTCTTGCTTTGCAAAGCAGAATGTTGGAAGTGGGCGAAAAATTATTTGGTATCGGGCAATACTCGGCAGGTTATATTAAAGGTATAAAAACGGCTCTCAAACAAAAATCAATTATCAACGCCGATTGTATGGCTCATCCTTTTTCGTCGCTAAATGCCGACGACAGCGCAAAAGTGGCGCAAGCACTGCAATATTTGGATAGTTTATAGTTCATAATTTATAGTGCTAAACGTAACAGGTTTTTAGAAACTTGTTACGTTTAGATTTATAGTAGAGACAAGGTATGCCTTGTCTTCTTAGTAGTTTTGTTTTTGTTCAACCCACAATATTAGCACATTCTATCTCGATAATCGCTGTATTCAAATTGCCGCAAAAACTGAAATTCGTCTTTGGCAGTCCAAATTCCAATTGCGGGATGCGAAACGCCATTGAACATTGTTGTTTTTACAGTTGTGTAATGAATCATATCGGCGAAAATAATTTTGTCGCCCGTTGCAAGTGGTCGCTCAAAAGTCCAATCGCCTATGAAATCGCCTGATAAACAGGAGTTTCCTCCTAATCGATACACAAATTGAGAATTATCAGAATTTTTCGTTGCAAAAACAAAATTATTACCATAATCCGTATTTGTACTTTGTTGTTTCTTTGCGTATAAAACTTCGGGCTGGTAAGGCATTTCGAGGCAGTCGGGCATATTGCAGGCAAACGACACATTAAGTATCGCCGTGCGTATGCCATAATTTTCAACAATATCTTCGACCGTAGCCGCCAGTACGCCTGTTTGCCAAACAAAAGCAGCACCCGGCTCCAAAATAATTTGCAAATGCGGATAACGTGCTTTGAAATTTTTCAAAATTGCAATCAAATGTTGTCGGTCGTAATCCTTACGTGTCATAAGATGCCCGCCACCCATATTTAGCCAACGAATTTGAGAAAAATACTTGCCGAATTTTGTTTCGACAGCCGACAACACTTTTTCCAAATCGTACGACGAACTTTCGCAAAGTGCGTGAAAGTGCAGTCCTTCGATATTTTGCGGTAATTTTTCGGGCAAATTAGCAGCAATAATTCCAAGCCGCGAGCCTTTTGATGCAGGATTGTAAAGGTCGGTATCAACAACCGAAACTTCGGGATTAATGCGCAAACCACACGAAATTTTATGAAACTCGGATTGTGTTGCCGGATAAAATCGTTCGAATTGCGACAAGGAATTAAAAGTAATGTGGCTGCTGCAATCGGCAATTTGCGCAAATTCGCTGTCGGAGTAAACAGGGGCATAAGTATGCGCTTTGCTTTGCATTTTTTCGACCGCCAAACGCGCCTCACTGAGCGAACTTGCCGTCGAAAGGCAAAATCCATATTCGTGAAAAACAGGAAAAACTCGCCATAGCGCAAACGCCTTAAATGCCAAAATTATTTCAACTTGGGCTTGCTCTTTAACAGAACGTATTATTTCCAAATTTTGCCTTAATGCTTGTTCATCAAGTACATAGCAAGGCGACGGAATGGTGGAATAATTAATCATTATTTAATAAGTGGGAAATTGATAATTGACAATTGATAATTGATAATGAAAATTTAATTAGGAAACTTTTCAAACAAAAGACTAAGTAATGTAGAATGTAAAATGTAAAATGTAAAATGTAAAATGTAAAAAGACAAAACTACTAATTAGGAAACCATTCAAACTACTCAAACTCTTCAAACCATTCAAACTCTTCAAACTTAATTGTTTATTGTTTCTGATAATAACATTTCCAATTCTTCGGGTTTCACGTTTGTCGTGATTACTCCTTTTGTCGCCCACGAAATTTGCCCTGTTTCCTCCGAAACTACAATTGAAATTGCGTCCGAAATTTCGGTAATCCCAAGTGCCGACCTGTGTCGCAAGCCTAACTGTTTTGGAATTTCATGATTTTTCGAGATTGGAAGTATGCAAGCGGCAGCCTCAATGCGTTTGTTGGCAATAAACATTGCGCCGTCGTGCAAAGGACTGTTTTTGAAAAAAATATTTTCAATTAATCGGGAACTGATAGAAGCATCAATATGCTCGCCCGTCTGTATATAAGTGTTCAAATCGTTGGCTTGAGTAATAACGATTAATGCTCCGGTACGCGCTTTCGACATATTGCGGCAGGCAAGTACAATTTGCACAATCGAATAGTCGTTTTTTTCTTTGTCAATATTTGAGTTCCCAAAAAGTTTTTTTAGGAATTTAATAATTATTTGGTCGCGGCGTGAGCCCAGATTAGAAAAAAATCGGCGAATTTCGTCCTGAAAAAGTACAATCAGCCCAAAAGCACCAACGCTTACCAAACGGTCGAGAATGCCGCCGAGCAGTTCCATTTTGAATACGAACGACACTAAAAACCAAAATACGATAAAAGTAAGTATGCCGTAAAAAATGTTTGCTGCGCCCGAGCGTTTCAGCAAACGGAAAGTCTGATACAGCAGGATAGCCACAAGCAGGATGTCGATAATATCTTTTATGCCGATTGGAAGAGCCATTTTATTTTACTGTTTTTTTTAATTATTATAATTTTTATACCTTAAATATATAGCAATCGCTTGTCGAGCCTCTTTCACGTCGTGCACCCGAAGAATATTCGCACCATTTATTAACGCAATTGTATTAACAACAGTAGTTCCGTTTAGCGAATCGGCAGGCTCGGTTTTCAAAATATTGGAAATCATCGATTTGCGCGATACTCCAACAAGTAATGGCACATTCAATTCCTTAAATAACGGTAGATTGGCAAGCAATTCGTAATTTTGTTCCGTATTTTTAGCAAAGCCAAAACCCAAATCGGCAATAATATTTTCAACTCCCAAATTACGCAGTTGCGCAATATTTTTTTGTAAAAAATCGAATACCTCAGTTGTAACATTTTGGTAATCAGTTAAAAACTTCATATTTTGCGGATTCCCGCGCGTGTGCATTAAAATATATGCAACTTTAAGTTTTGCGATGGTATCAAACATTTTTGAATCGAGAGTTCCGCCACCAATATCGTTAATTATTTTCACGCCAAATTTTTTTACCATATTTTCAGCCACATCAGCCCTGAAAGTATCGATAGACACCAAAATATCCGGAAATTTTTTCAACACAATTTCAAGTCCGGCAGTCAAACGCTCAATTTCTTCGTCAGAATTAATAAATTCTGCTCCCGGGCGAGTTGAGTATCCGCCAAAATCGATAATATCCGCTCCATTATCAAGCATATTTTCTATTTTGGCAAGCAATTTTTCGTCAGCCGCAAATCTATTTCCATAATAAAAAGAATCGGGGGTAAGGTTAATTATACCCATCACAAGCGGAATTTCGGTATCAAACAATAGTTGATTGTTGTGCATCGTCAATAATTTTCTTGCAAAAATACGATATTTTTACGGCAAAATATAATTTTCCCCAAAAAAACAAGTTATAATGTAAGAAATTTGTATCAAAAAAATAAAAAACGTTTCAAGATTGTAATAATAAAGAAAAAAATTATTATTTTTGCACATTCAAAAAATATATTCATATACTAACGATAACTAAATTTAACAGTATGAGACTTAAAACAATAACCAGATTGTCAATAGTTTTGGCAGGGCTTTTCATTATTGTGGCAGCAGGTAAAAAGTCAGACCTCAAGTATTCGAGAGTTACCGGCTGGAAGTACAACGACAAAAATTCAACCGGCTTTGAGGTAAAAAAAGGTTTTAAAACCAAAACACCTCCGGGAATGATAGCCATTGAAGGTGGTACATTTACTATGGGCGAAAAGGGCGAATATGTTACTGCTCCGCAAGATAACAAACGTCGCCGAGTTACGGTAAGTTCATTTTATATGGACCAGTACGAAATTCGAGTACTTGATTGGCGCGAATATCTTAATTGGATGAAAATAGTGTTTGACAGCACTGCGCCCAATTTGGTAAAAAATGCAGAGCCTGACCGCACTATTTGGCGCGAAGAACTTGCGTACAATGAGCCGTATCTGCAAAATTATTTTGACCATCCGGCTTTCGACAACTATCCGGTTGTAGGCGTTACTTGGGAACAAGCGATGAACTATTGCTCTTGGCGTACCGACCGTGTTAACGAAATGGCTTTGGTCGCAGCAGGCGTGTTGCTTGCGCCCGACTACACCACTCTCGAAGGATTGGAGTACGAGGAAATTCGCGATAATTTTGTGTTTAACACAAAAAAATATCTAAAACAAGGTGCTTACCTCCCCGAAGACGGTAACAAACCAAAATACGACCTGTATGGTAATCCGCGAAAAGTAAATATTGCCGACGGTATTTTATTCGACGATTTCCGCTTGCCTACCGAAGCCGAATGGGAATTTGCCGCCTATGCAATCATATCAAAAAGTAAAGACGGAATTGTGCCACAAGGTAAAATTTATCCTTGGTTAGGCTCTTCGACACGTAATGTCAAGAAAAAAGATAGAGGTAAAATGATGGCAAACTTTGTACGCGGAAAAGGCGATATGATGGGTACTTCGGGTACTCTGAACGACCGAGGTATAATAAGTATCCCCGTAGGTTTTTACTATCCAAACGATTTTGGACTGTATGATATGGCAGGAAATGTTAACGAATGGTGCTTGGATGTATATCGTACCACAACTTTTGATGACGTTGCGGAATATAACTCTTTTCGTGGAAATGTGTATGCCGACCCAAAAGTGGTTGATAGCGACGATTACGGACATCCGCTTTATGCAATCGACTCGCTTGGGCGCATCGGCGTTGACAGCGTGGTTGATGTACGCGACTATAAAGATGGCGATAAAGAATCTCAAATTGATTTCAGACTTGGTCATGATGCGGCAGTTGACACAATGGATATTACCGATATTCTTCGTCCGCAGATTACAAATACAACTCGCGTTTATAAAGGAGGCTCTTGGAAAGACCGTGCCTATTGGCTTGACCCTTCGGCACGTCGTTATCTCGAACAAACCAAATGTGCAAACGATATAGGATTCCGCTGTGCAATGAGTATGGTAGGAAATATTGACCAGATAAAAAAATAACCAAAATTGACATACAAAAAAGAGACAATCCGAAACGATTGCCTCTTTTTTTGTTTGTAGGAATGATAAGAAAAATTTCATTCGTGCATTTCCTCTAATATTTACAATTTTCTATACTCCTTAGGCGACACACCCGTTATTCGTTTGAAAAATTTACCAAAGAAAGTTTGCGATGAAAAATTCAGTTCGTCGCTGATTTGCTGAATAGTCATATTGGTGGATTTCAGCATTGCCCGCGCCTCCAAAACCACCGAATTGTCAATCCACGCTGCTGCCGACATATTACTGTTTTCTTTTATCACTTTCGACAGGTGCTTTGGGGTAATGTGGAGTTTGTCGGCATAAAAATTCAACCCGCGCTCTGCCTTACAATGCGTATGTACCAAATTTAGAAAAATCTTGACAAGTGACTCTTGTTTCGATTGGATTTGTTCCGGCGAATTGTGCAACCACGACCCGAAAGTGTAGAAAAACAACATGATAAGATGTTTTGCACTTTCAAGCCGATAGGGATTTTGATTACTGCCAATCACACGTTTCATAATACGGTAATACATTTTCATCACATTTACTTGTTCCTTATCCAACGGTACAACAGGATTATTTACCGATGAAAGAAACAGCGGAAACTTATCTTGAATTTGAGACAGCAGATTGTCGGCAAAACGGCGCGAAAGCGTGATAAACAAGCCTTTGAAATCCTCGCTCATAAACTCTTCCTGTAGAATTTGGCTGGGTAGCAAGAGAAGAAAAAAGGGCGATTGTGCAACATAAGGCTTCAGATTGATAGAGCCTTTTAATGTTCCTTGTATGCATACAACAACAAGAACTACGTCTATTTTAAAAGGATAGTCCAAAATAGATTCAATGTGTTTCGGTTCAAACAGGACAATATCTTCCTCAATGGCAATGTAGTAGTCTTCCGAGCTGCTTACTTTGTCAAGCAGATTAAATGGAATTACGTTCTTTTTCATACAATTTTTTGTGCAAAAATACACCTTTTTTCGTATTGAAAAAAATAAATGCGAAGTTTAGTTCAATTTTTGTGTCTTTATGACCTTTTTTTATCTGAAAAAGCGTTGTACTTTTGCGCCTTAAAATTATTATAAAATGAAAAAGTATTCAAAATTAGTATTTGCGGCATTGATAACGTGTAGTTTTGTCGCTTGTTCCAACGGCAAGGGAACAGAAAAACAGGAGAAAATTATTCCTGTAAAAATAATAAATGTAGAGACTTTGCGTGCTCTGTCTTCGCAAAATTATGTCGGAACGGTGGAAGAATCTGTTGCCGTTTCGCTTGCATTTTCGGCGATGGGAACGGTGGAACAGGTGCTTGTT
>JAITXR010000046.1 GCA_031284665.1 Paludibacter sp. | reverse complement strand
AATGTAAGTATTTAAAGATAAAACAACCATAAATCCACAAAATCCTGACGTTTTGCAAGTAAAAGCACTTGCAATTGGGAGTAATTATCGTGTTTTTATGGCATTTTGTTATTTAATCTTTTGATAAATAGAAAAACTAAGCCTGCAAATATAGACAATTATTCTATTAAACCAAAATTATTTTTATTTATTTTTTTCTAAAAAAATACTTCTGTCAATTCATTGTTTTTTCGTTTGTTTTAATTTATTTATTTAATTAAAAATACTGTTTTTATTAACGATAAAACAGAGGTCTTGTTTTTTAAAAAAAAAGTTTGTTTTTTTTGAAAAAAACATCTTTTGTATTAATTTTTTTCTTACTTTTGCAGGCACTAAAAAATGTGATTTCAGAATCAAATATTTATAAACATACAGAAAAAAAAGATTATGTATTGGACATTGGAACTTGCTTCAAAGATAGAAGATGCGCCTTGGCCTGCTACAAAAGATGAATTAATAGATTATGCGCAGCGTTCGGGTGCCCCCTTGGAAGTGATTGAAAACTTACAGGAAATAGAAGATGAGGGCGAAATATATGAAACAATAGAAGATATATGGCCTGATTACCCGAGCAAAGAGGACTTTTTTTTTAACGAAGAAGAATATTAAAAGATTTTTTTTAAGTCTATGGCAATAAAATAAATTACTCTTCGTTAAGAATTGGAAATGAAAAAAATTGTTCTATTCATTTTTTTGTTCGCAAGTCTTACGGCAGCCTTCTCGCAGACAGACCCGCAGATTACGCAATATATGTTATACCCTACTTCGTTTAACCCCGCTGTGGTGGGCGAAAGCGATATGATACAGGTATCTGGCATACATCGTAACGACTGGATAGGAATGCGAAATGCAACGAGTGCCACCATTTTTCAACTCAGCGCACCTTTTAAGTTGTGGGGGAAGAAAAACGGAATAGGCTTGCAATTCAAAAACGACCAAGTGGGATTGTTTTATTATCAAGTCATTCATTTGCAATATGCGTACAAAAAACAACTTGCCGGTGGGCAGTTGAGCATAGGAATGAATATGGGAGCGTTAAACGCTGGTTTTCACGGCGATAGTATTATTATCCCCGAAAACTTAGGGGGCTATCATCAAGGCAAAAGTGCAGACCCAGCCTTGCAAATGAATAATGCTACGGGAACGGCTTTCGACTTGGGATTGGGAGCGTGGTACTCAAATAAAAAATTCTCAGCGGGAATTTCGTACCTGAGCCTCACAAATCCTACGATAGAGTGGACAGATAAAAATACCTTGGAAATGTTTGGCACACTTTACCTTACGGGAGCCTATAATTTTCGGTTAGCCAATCCGAAATTCCTGCTCTCACCAAGCGCATTGTTGAAAACAAATTTCACAGTGGCGCAGGTAGATGTATCGGCATTGCTAAAGTATGACGAGAGATTTTGGGGCGGTTTGGCATACCGCTGGACAGAATCAATAGGGATATTGCTCGGAATGAACATTGTAGAAGGTTTGTCTGCCGGGTATTCCTACGACATTCCGCTGAAAACATTGAACGGCTGGGGCTCTCACGAATTTTTTGTGCGTTATGAATTTGCCCTCGCAGGGCGAAATAAAAACAAACACAAAAGCGTAAGACTACTATAGAAAATAAAAAAAAGTATTGTGAATTGATAAAAAAATATTAATTTTGCAGACTTTTATTTTGTACGATATAAAAAACAGATAAGGTATTTATAAGGAAATTGTAACTTTTTTTACAGGTAAAAATATGAAGAAATGCTTGTTATTAATGCTGTTGGTAGTCGCAGTTGCGGCTTGTAACCAACCAAAGGGTGAATTAGTAGGTGCAGGAGCGAAAGGTAATTTTCGCGAGGCAAATCCCTACGGAATGGTGTTTGTGAAACGCGGTTCGTTTTTAATGGGGGCTAACGACCAGTCTGCCATTGGGTCTATCAACGACAAATCGGTAAATATTACCGTAGATGCCTTCTGGATGGACGATTCCGAAATCACAAACGATGAATACCATCAGTTTGTAAATTGGGTGCGCGATTCTATCACACGCCGTGCGTTGTTGCTGAGCGGATACGAAGAGTATCGTTTGCAGGACAAAAACCAACTCAATGCCGACCTTCCGCCGGAAACCTGCTTGCTGAATTGGAAAACCAAACTGCCAAAGGCTAAAGATGAAGAAATGCAGCAAGTCCTTGACTTTATGTATTATCCCGAATCTACCACTTTGCTGAAAAAGGAGTTTAATCCTAACTCGTTGAGATACAGATACGAAGGGATTAACTACGACCAAGCAGCATTGCGCAAAAATAAATTCAATGTGAATACAGGTTCGTATTTGCCCGGTGCTGTTGCACGTGTAGATTCTGCCTACATCGACGATGATGGAGCTATTCATAATGTTACTATCAGTCGCCCTTTGCGTACACGCGCCGACCTTGTTTCCTCGCGTATCGTTAATATTTATCCCGACACTATTATGTGGATTCGCGACTTCCAATACTCTTTCAACGACCCAAAAATGAAGATGTATTTCTCGCACGTGGGCTATGCACACTATCCGGTGGTAGGCGTAACGTGGGAACAATCAATGGCATTCTGTAACTGGCGCAGTAACTTGTTCAATTTCTCGCACGCCGTTCTCGGACAGGAATATCGACTGCCTACCGAAGCCGAATGGGAATATGCTGCACGTGGCGGACGTAATGGAGCATTGTATCCTTGGGGTGGTAACTACACACTGGATAATAAAGGTTGCTATATGGCAAACTTCAAACCTTCGCGCGGTGCATATACCAGAGACAAAGGGGCTACTACTATGAAAGTGAAATCCTACGACCCCAATGGCTATGGACTGTACGACATGGCTGGCAATGTGGCTGAATGGACAAGCAGTGCGTTCAACCCTTCGAGCAACACGCTGGTGCACGATATGAACGCAAGTTTCCAATACAATGCCAAAAGCGATGATGCCGACATTTTGAAACGCAAAATCATCAAAGGTGGCTCGTGGAAAGACGTGGCTTATTACCTCCAATGCGGTTCCAAAACCTACGAATATCAAGATTTAAGTCGTCCGTACATAGGATTCCGTTGTGTTCGCTCTTATAATGGTGAATAAATCGCAATTACAAACTAAGAATTAAATAAAATATTAATAAAATAATTAATCATTGCTTAAATATGTCAGAAAAGAAATCAGGTGGATTTAGTGAATGGTACAACAGAGCTCCCATTCAGCACGCGGTACATATGGTATATAGTTTAGGTGCTTCAGTAGTTATTATTGGTGCATTGTTCAAAATCTTACACTGGCCCGGTGCAGGTTATGTTTTGAGTATAGGTATGTTTGTAGAAGCATTTCTGTTTGCACTCAGTGCCCTCGAAAGTCCGTTCAAAAGTTACGAATGGGATAATATTTTCGATTTTACTGCCGGTAACAAAA
>JAITXR010000363.1 GCA_031284665.1 Paludibacter sp. | reverse complement strand
AATATATTATCGGCTCCGGGTATCCAATTAAGGAAATACGGAAAATCGGTTGGAACGACAACTGTTGCTTTTTTTTCAATAATTTTGAGATAACGCCACAAACAAAGCGACGAGCCAAGCGCATCGCCATCGGGACCGGAGTGAGTAACTATTACAATATTTTCAGCCTCTGCAATAAGGTATTGTGCACGGTCGATAAGACCTTGTTCAATAATTTTTTTAATCATAATTTTTTTGATTGTTCAAATACAAAAGTAAAATAATTTTCAAAATTATTATTATTGTAAACCTTAAATTATTTTGTTGACGTAATTTTTATGATTTAGATTTAGAAATAATAAAAAAATAGACTACTTTTGCGAGTATAAATTTCCTATCTGATAAATAAAAACTGATTTCAAGCAAAAATATGAAAATCGCCTTTACCATCTGTTCAAATAATTATCTCTCGCAGGCAAAAGTGTTGTGTAATTCACTAACAGAGCATAATCCTGATTATCGTTTTATCATTGGCTTGTGCGACAAAAAAACTGATATTGTTGACTATCAATGTTTTGCCCCTGCCGAAATTATCGAAGTTGAACGTATTGGTATCGCAAATTTTGACTGGATGACGCAACATTACGATATTGTAGAATTAAATACTGCCATAAAACCGTATTATTTTGAGTATTTTATGCTGCATTATCCTCAGTTTGAAACGATTATGTATTTCGACCCCGATATTGTTGTTTACGATTCGTTACGCGCAGTGGAAGATGAATTGCGAGGTAAATCGGCAGTTCTTACGCCTCACATTACTACAAACATTGCGCTCGATGGTTTGTACCCGAGTTTGAATGTTTTTTTGGCGCATGGACTCTATAATCTTGGTTTCTTGGCAATTAGCAATAGCAACGAGGCAAAACGCATTATTCGCTGGTGGGCTGAATATTTGGCAAATCATTGTATAAAACGCTTAAGTAATGGATATTTTGTTGACCAACTGCCAATGAATTTTGCACCATTGTTTTTTGATGATGTGTGTGTATCGAAAAATTTAGGTTTCAACTATGCTTACTGGAATTTTCACGAACGAGAACTGACTGTGAAAAACGATAAATATTATATCAACGACAGTTTCCCGCTTATTTTTACGCATTTTTCGGCATTTACGCCTCGCCTTCCTCTCGAAATTTGTCGCTTTAAAACGTTAAGATACACAATGGAAGAAGGAACAGTATTGTATAATTTTTTTATGAATTACAGCAACAAACTCGTAGAGGCAGATTTTTGGAAGTTAAAGCCAATTCCGTGCTATTATGTTGGTTTACACACTAAATTCATACTCGAAAAACAACGTGCCGAACGGCGCGATTTGAAAAAACGTTTCAAAACCATTGCACATCGAATAAAACATTTGTTCGATTTGGAGAGTAAAGGTTAATTGTATTGCTCAATGCTTGAAAATTTATTATTCAACTATTCGGATGACTCGTGCCGGAATGCCTGCTGCTATTGCATTTTCGGGGATATTTGATGTAACTACCGAATTTGAACCGATTACTGCATTTTTACCAATAGTAACATTTGGGAGTATCGCTACTCCTTCGCCTATCCACACATTATCGCCGATACGCACAGCACCTTTTGAAAATAATTTGCGAGAACGCGCCGGAGTCTCAATGTCATCGGCGGTCAATTTTCCGTGCGAATGGTCAATAATCAATACTCGACTTGCCAACAGAACATTATCACCTATTGTAATTTCATTGATTGCTCCAATATGGCAATCGGTATTGAAAACCACATTGTTACCAATTGTAACTTTTGGAGTAAAATGTTCGCCTTCGTACTTGTCCAAAACCTCGATTCGCAAATTTTGTAATGAAAAAAAATTATTTCCGATGCTAATATATTGCGGATTAATAATTCTAAATGGATAGGGAATACTGACCTTTTGCCCACAATATTTTAATTTTGCTCTGATGTTTGCCAATTCGTTATCTTCGAAGCATTTCTTTGAATATGCGAAAAAATATATCGCAATTTTTTTGAAAATATTAGTCATATTTCTAATTTTAAAATTGTATTCCTGTGTTTATTCCGAATCCAAAAATATTTGAATTTCCTTTATAATTATACGAAATATTGTCTTTAATTTCAGTTAATGCGCCGTAAATTTCTGTAATTGAGGCATATATTCCAAGATAAAAAATATTGTCTGCCGAAACAGGTATTTGTATTCCCGCTGCTGTTTTGGCAAAAATTCCACCTTTGTATTTATCCGAAAGCGAAAAGGCATAACCGGCATCGAGCAACGCAAAAGGAGCAAGTCGATGACTTTCTGAGTTGGATTTAATGCGGGCAAATATCGGCAAAAACAGTAAATTCTCTTTATCGGCAAACACGGGCATAATACTTGCGCCAATGCCGGCAAATACAGGCTTATTGGCAATTCGCCGTGTGCCAAAAGCAAGCGAAACTGCGCCGGAGGGCGACAACTCGAATTTGTGTTTTGCTACTATTCCTCCTCCCGAAAGTTCGACAAGGCAAAATATATTGTTTTTGCGGTCGATAGTTGATGCTGAATCTTTAAATGTTTGGTTGATAGTAGTTTGACTTGTATTTATATTCTCAATTTTTAAAATATTGGCAGCAGGAAACTGAAAGCGTTGTCCATCGGAAGTTTGCAGCACTAAAAAATCGGCGTTTTGCAGTAAAATTTCGCCCGTATATTTTTCGCCGGTGCGCAGTGTTACAGCCTGTTGCGCAAATATAGTGGAAAATGACAGTAAAAATATGATAAGGATAAAATTTTTCATCGTTTTATTTTTTTTTACCACGAACATCGCACATTTCACGAACATTTTTTTTGTTTGTGTGGTTTGTGCTTTTATTTTAGGTAAGTGTTATAATAATTTCCGAAAAAGCGTTTAGAAATTTATCTGCTTGATTTTGCGACAAGCAAAGTGGTGGCAACAAGCGAATAGTATTGCTGCCGCTTGCACCCGTAAATATGTGTTTATCAAAGAGTAAACGATTGCGAATGTCTTTAATCGGGAAATCAAATTCAATACCAATCATAAGCCCGCGCCCGCGCACTTCTTTTATTGTTGGCAAAGATTTTAATTGATTAAGTAAATAATTTCCAACATTTTTTGCATTTTCGA
>JAITXR010000355.1 GCA_031284665.1 Paludibacter sp. | reverse complement strand
TATTAACTATTAACTATTAACTATTAACTATTAACTATTAACTATTAACTATTAACTATTAACTATTAACTATTAACTATTAACTATTAACTATTAACTTATTCCCCAACTACCACTTTTGCAAAACGAATAACTTTATCGTTCAATGTGTAACCTTTTGTTATACAATCGATTATTTTATCTTTTTGAGTTTCATCGCTTACGGGAAATGTAGTTACTGCCTCGTGAATATCAGTGTCAAAATCGGCATTATCAGTATCGATTGCTTTGATTCCGTTCTGTGTTAAAAACAAAATGAATTTACTGTAAATCAATTCAATACCTTCTTTTACAGCATCAATATCCTGCGAAGTTTCCATTGCTTTTTGCGCACGTTCAAAATCATCAACTAATGTCAATATGTCAGTAAAAATTCTCTCGCCTGCCGTTTTCTCAATTTCTAATTTCTCTTTTGCTGTTCGTTTGCGGAAGTTGTCAAATTCAGCCATTAAACGAATATTTTTATCTTTCAAATCTTCGATTTCCTGTTGTAATTCTTCGAGTTGGGCTGTATCATTTTCAACTGTTTCTTCCTGATTTTCAGCGTTTGTGTCGCTTTCTTGCTCTTCTATGATTGCAGCAGTCGAAGTTTCGTCGGCTGTGCTTGTTTGCTCTTTGCTTGTTTTTGAATCATTATGCTTATATTTCATAATCAATTATTTAGATTTGGATTTACTTTTAATTTATATTAAGTCTATTAAAATTTACATGCTAATTTTGCCTTAACCCTAACAGGGTTTATATAGATTAAGCAATATTTTGAATTTTATTTTTGACGGACTGCGGTTGTGCCTCCCGTCATTGCGAGGTATTTCCGAAGCAATCCAGAAAGTCAATAGTTTATATAAACTCTGATTAATGTTAAGTGAAAAAAAAATAGTTTTCGTTTTCAAAAGTATTCAATTATTTTGCCAAAGATAATATTTTTTCTAATTGTCAGCAAAATATGGCAAAATGTCAGGTTTTAATCACATAAGGCATACAAGTCGCTGCGAGGATTTACCAATAGTACTGGCACTGCTGTTTTGCGTAAGAGATGTAATTCTTTGGCTCCAAAAATCACATCGTCCAAACCATACTCACGCGAGGCTGAAACAATTACTAAACCATAATGCTGATTTTCGGCACGCATAATTGCCTCTCGTTCAACCTTAAAACTATCACCGTTAGCAATTTCGACACGAAAATTTAACACAAACTTTTGTAAAAAATCGGCAATTCGTTCCGTAATAATTCGGGCTTTACTGCCATAATCCTTTGCCTGCAAAAGCAAAATTTCCGAATTGCAAAAACGTCCAAAAGCAGAGGCAAATTGCGCTTTTTCGATTTCTTCTTCGAGATAAATTACAGGCACTAATATTTTCGTCAAATCAATTTCCGAAAAATTATCGTTGAACAATATATAAGGTATCCGCAATTCTCGGCATTGCAAAAGTAATTTTTTAATTGTTCGGGATTTATTGTTTTCAATCTGCAAAAAAAGAAACGACACTTCGTTTTGCTCGCAAAAATCAATAAGTGCCATATTTTCCTGATTGTAAAAAACAGTGATTTTATCAATCACATCTTCGTTTTCAAGAATATTAATAATTTCCGATTTTGAAATTTCAACATTTTGCGGCAATAAAATCCCAAATTGTTTTTGAAAACGATTTGCAATTTTGTATGCCGATTTTGTTAAATTACAAGCAGTTGCGATATTTGAGATTACAGATACAATCATAAATCAACCGATTTTTTCTTTTACTATCATTAATATTCTACTTTCGAGTTCGATAGTTTTTTGTTCCAAAACACTTGCTTCAGCCAACATTTTGTTTGCAAAATCTTTATCGTCTAATCCCGAAGAGTTAATTCTGACGTTCAGACCTGCGCCCAGCACTGCCGAGCGAGCCGCCAAAGCCCCCACTCCTGCATCCGATACCGAATTTGGATTACCAATTTCTGCCATTTTCAGCATTACTTCCATCGAGGCAAAACTCACCTGCATTACGCGCAAAGGGATTTCCATTGCTCGTTTTGTGGCGTTTTGAATAGCCTGTCGCCGTGCCGATTTTTCTTGCTCATTGCGCTGTGGCAACCCAAAAGCATCCATTATAGCATTGAAAGCCAGCGTGTCGAGGTCAACAAGTTTTATCAATTCATCGTAATATGCTTTGCCGCGTTCAGCCCAATCGGAAAATTCCTCCCAACGCTCATCCCAACCACGCTTGTGAGCCGATAAATTTGCAACCATTGCGCCTAATGCCGCACCCATTGCACCCATACAGGCAGAAATAGAGCCGCCGCCCGGTGCAGGTGATTCGGAGGCAGTTTCGAGCGTAAAATCTTTTACCGACATATCTACCAATTTTTTTTGACTTTTATCTTCGATAAGATATTCGATGATTTTCTTTTGCGGGTCGAAGGGTGCAAGTTCGTCCAAGCCTAACGATTTGACGGCTATTTTCAGGATTTCGAGGTCGGAAATGCCGGTGGAACGATGCTGTTTGCGCAAAAAATATTTTCCGGCATCGAGAAGGGCTTGCAATGGCACAACCCCCACAAGTTCAGAGCCGGTAACACGAATGCCACGCTCAGCCGCCCTTTGACACGACAGTTCAAAAACAGTATGCATCGGCACAGCAGTAATATCTGTAATGTTGTACGACAGTTGCGCAATGCCGTATTCATCGATATACCAGCCAATTCCTTTTACCCCTTTGAGTAGTCCGGGAGTGTAAATCGGATTGCCGTTCTCATCTTTTACAATTTTCCCTGTAAGTGGATTTCCTTCGCGCTTCACACGACCTTTTTCGCGAATATCGAATGCAATAGAATTTGCCCAACGGGTAGATGTGGTGTTGAGATTGACGTTATAAGCGATTAAAAAATTACGTGCACTTAGGGCAATTGCTCCGCTTTTTTTGACAATGTCAGTAAATTCTGCCGTACCACAATCAGGTTTCCAATCGGGATTTGCAAGTTTTTGAGGCAGACCTTCGTACTCACCTGCTCGACAAGCAGCCAGATTGCGGCGTTTTTCTTCGGTAGCGGCAAATTCGTAAAAATAAATTGGCAGCCCAAGTTCGTCGCCAATGCGTTTGCCAAGTTTATGCGCAAGTTTGACCGTTTCGTCCATCGAAATACCACGCACAGGGATAAGTGGCAACACATCCGTTGCGCCAAAACGCGGGTGTTCGCCTTTGTGATGGCTCATATCAATAAGTTCGGCGGCTTTTTTTGCAGCCCGAAAAGCCGCCTCGCATACCGGCTCCGGCTCGCCAATAAAAGTTACTACTGTGCGGTTAGTGGCTCGACCCGGGTCAATATCGATAACCTGCACGCCGTCAACTGTTTTGATTTCATCCACAATGCGTTGGATAATCGTCATATCACGCCCCTCGCTAAAATTGGGGACACATTCAAGAATTTGATTCATAAGTATATAGTTTGAGTCGTTTGAGAAGTTTGAATAGTTTGGAGTTTTTACCTGTTTTGTTTCACAACGTTATTCCTATAAATAATCTGTTCTGCGAAGTTTGCGGAGGCGTAGCCGAAACGAACTTCGCAGAACAGGAGAAATAAAAATTTTTGAGTAATTTTGCAAATTATTATCAACTTAATTATCAAAATTACTATGCAAAAGTATCATTCCAAAGCGACGACAAATGTACACATTAGTCGGCAAATTTGCAACAGTTCAAAGAAATATTTTGAACTTGCACAACAATTTTAAAGTAAAAAAACGAACAGATTTTAATAACCTTTCTTTACGACCACACAATATCCAGCACGCAATGACAGACATTGCTATGGCGATTGCTTATGCCATTAGGACAACTATGTGGTTGTCGATTAAAAATGTGTTTGATGCTGTAAATAAGCAAATTGGCAAAACGTCAAAGTCATCCCTATATCGTTTTTTGTGCGCAAAAATATTAATATCAAGCCAAAAGAACAACGGAAAACAAAAAAAAAATTTAGAGAATATAACCCCTGATTTTTGCACATTAACGTAACTTATTTGCCTAAATTTGGCGGTAAAAATACTATCTTTTTGTCGCCATTGACCGTGCAACCAGACTTTTATATTATGAAATATACATCGACTTATAAAATCTAAAAAAGGTAAATTTTGCACAAAACCTTCCAAATTTGACGAAACCTGCACGTTACACGCTATAAATCATCGACCGACAAAACCTTGCACCCCAAAAACAAACGGAATGTTGGAACGGGTAAATGGGATTGTTAAAAATGCAACTGTCTTGACAAATTATTATTTGTCGCTAAACGAAATGAAAAGTGACCTGATAAAATTCCTTGTGTATTATAAATTTGACCGAAGACTCGGATATTTGAAAAAAGAAATTAATGTTAGAACGCTTTTTGCTGCCATCTGTTATTGGCATAATGTAAAACCTGAAATGTTTACAAAAAATCCTTTACAGTTTCAGAATTTTATTATATCTTCGCATCTCAAAATTACGCAAAAGAGAGAACAACCTTGTGAAACTTGGCAACTAATTAATCATTAATCACTAACCATTATTATTTATGCTACAATCGATGACAGGCTACGGGAAAGCCACTTGCGAACACAACAGTCGTAAAATTATTATTGAAATTCGTTCTTTGAATGGAAAATCGCAAGATTTGAACGTTAAAATTGCTTCGGCATATCGCGAAAAAGAGTTGGATATTCGCAATAAAATTATCCGCAGGCTCGAACGTGGGAAAATCGAATTTTCAATAATTTTCGA
>JAITXR010000330.1 GCA_031284665.1 Paludibacter sp. | reverse complement strand
CAGGCAATCTATTATTTGAACTGCACGCAAACCATAATATCTGCATCAATACAACAATTATTATAATACAACATTTATTTTTCATATTCTTGTAACGTTTGTAATGTTATTTTATTATTAATTATTTCAATTGACTGTTGGTGCGCTTTTCACACAGTCTATAGCGAAACGTAGATTATTCAATAATTCCTTTGTCGTTTTTCAAATTTTTCAGAGCAAAAATATAGTGATATTTTCCATATTTTTTTCGCAAAGTCAATTCTCCCAATTCAAACTTTTCATTAAACGAACGAAGATTGTTTAATATTGCTTTTATCCAATCCTTTTTTGTTGTTTCATCGCAACACTTCAAATCCAAAATTTTTTCAATAAGGTCATCAGAACTAAATATATCATATATTTCATAATTCTCATCTTCAATTATCAAAAAGGAAGATACAGAATGAGAAAATTTTAAATTGTAAAATACATATATGCCAAATGCTTTTGTATTAGCACTTTCAACAAGTTCTCCAATATAATAATATCGACTTAAATCGTTCAAATCTAAGTCGTTTGGGTTCAATTCTCCTGTAATTATCTGAAAATCATATAAGTGAATATACAGACTGTCTTTAAACTCTTGAGCTTTAATGCTAAAAGCAAATGAAAAAACAAATGAAAACAAAAAGATTTTTTTCATATTCTTGTAACGTTTGTAATGTTATTTTATTATTAATTATTTCTATTTGCTGTTGGTGCGTTAAAAAACTGATTGGTATCAACAAATATTAAACCCTTATTTCCTAAAATTGCCCTTAGTAGCCTGTAATTGCCACTTTTCTCCCTTATTTTACAATGTGTAAAGCAAAAATAAGGGGAGAAGGAGTACCCTTGAACTACTAAGGGTGCTCCAAAAAGGATAAGGGTTTATTATTATTATTTTTTGCATTTTTGCATAAGTAGCCGAGTTTGTAGAAATCGAACAAGAACAAAGAGGGATTTTTGCCGGTTAAATTTTTGGCAAAAATTGGAGTTAATATTCTGAATAGCAACAAAATGAATGTTTGTAATCGATATTTTCGGACTGTGGCAAAAAACGATAAAATTTTAGACTCCTTGCTCAAAAAAGGATACCTACCCGATTGATATAAATCGTAGAGGTTTTTTATCCCTGTTTCTGCTTTTTGCAAAAAAACTTTATTCTCGTCTAATCCTTTGTGAATTAGCGGATTATCAATGTACAAAATGGGGATATTGTTGGTTTTTAATTCGTAACCAAAAATCAAATCTTCGTAGCCATAAGTTCTAATGGTTTCATCAAAACGAATGGTTTGAAATATCTCTTTGGGTATCAGGAAGTTAAAGGTGGTAAAATTTTTGCCGGTGGCTTCTCTTTCAGTGCCGTATTTCAGTCGCAAACTGTACTTATTCGGCTGATTATCAACAGAATATTTTGTTCCGCCCACCGTTACAGTGTTTTTGTGGCAATGGGACAAATAATTTTTCAAAAAATCGACATTATCTACTTCGGCATCGCAATCCAAAAACAGCAAGAAATCGTATTTTGCTTCCTCTGCCAAGCGGTTGCGAATGGCAGAACGTCCAATGTTTGCCGTCAAAACAATTCGCCGCACAAAATGCTGGCTTTCAACGCTTTGATTCTCTTCGAGAAAAGCCTGAGAGCCGTCTTCCATTACAATAATTTCAAACGCGATGCCCAACATTTCTGCCTGTTGGTGCAGGTCGTTTACCAAATTTGTAATGTTATAATTATATGTCGGTATTAATATGGAGAGCATCGGTTTTATTTATCAAATTTAATAATATTTTTTCCTCGTTTTCCCAACAAAGTTCTTTTGCCGGTTGTTCAAAATGAACTTTGTCTATTGGATTTTTCAACATTTTGTCGATAATTTCGGCAATGTATTTTGGTTCGTAATGATTGATTAAAACGCCTGTGTGATAAGTGTTTACTACCTTTTCAATTTCGGGAAAATCGGTTGCCAGCACAGGAATCTGCGCCTGCATATAATCAAAAATTCTGTTGGGCAAAGCGTAATGATAATTCAGTCCGAGGTCTTCCAAAAGGCACAAACCAATGTGCGCCGATGCGGTAAATTTGTACAATTCTTCGGGTGTTTTTTTGCCTAAAAAATGCACTTTATCTTCTAAATGTAAGTGCTTTACCTTTGCTTTCAAATCGTTTTCGATGTCGCCTGCGCCAATCACAGCCAGCACCACATCATCGAGCAAAGGCAGGGCGTCAATCACATATTCCAATCCGCGTCCAAGATTTATTGCGCCTTGATAGAGCAGCGTTTTTTTGTTCGGAAACATTGTTTGCAGCAGCTCTGATTTTACAAAAGGCTTGTACAGCGGAATATTTCTGACAACGGTAATTTTTTTATTGTATTTTTCTTCGTATAATGCTGCAATAGAATTATTTACGGTGATAATTATATTTAATTTCGGAAAAATAAAACGCTCTATTTTTTGCCAAATCCGTTGAATTTTTGGTCGGGTTACGAGTTCGGGGACTTCGGTAAAATACTCGTGCGTGTCGTAAATCAGTTTTTTTCGGCGGATTTTGGCGGCTAAAAAAGCAGCAGGCAACGTGTCCAAATCGTTGGCAAAAATCAAATCTACACGCGCCAACAACAGATAAAAAAAGAGCCGCAGATTGTATTCTGCATAAAAAAGCGCACCGCTATTGAAAAAATGCTTTTTTCGGCGCGTGCGATATGGACGTGTGAGCGGCAAACTGTCGGGCAATACGCGCCCTGTTTCCACCACCCGATAGCCTGCTTTTTGGAGCGCAAGGCAGGTTTTGTGTACGCGCTGGTCGGTTGTCAGGTCGTTGGTAACGCACACAATTGCGGTTTTTATGTTGTTTACTTTGCTCATTTTGCCAAATATTCAATAATTTTGCTGTACAAGTTTCGATGATAGCTTTCGGCTACACTCGAATTGTGCCATAAAAGCGATAAGTCGCCATTAAATTTTTCCGTTTGCGCTATTAGTTGCACAGCATAGTCAAATGCCTCTTTTTCAGTAAGATGCATATATTTTTCGTCCGAGAGCGTATTGTCCATCATTAGCAAATGATGAAGGTGTAAGTTTGTGATTTCCAAACGAATAGCATCTATCCACCTCACAGCCTTAGAAGTGCCCAAACGAAAACCCGCCACATCGGCATAGCCCATCGTAAAATCGGCGGTAATGCCCGAATGTATCAATGTGCGAAAATCTTGCGGCTCGCGGGCACAAAGGTAATGATTTCTATTGAAAGTAACGGATTGCCCAATGGCTTTTTCGAGTGATTTTTTTTCTTGGGCAATAAAAATCGGATTTTTTCCTGCGGCATAACTTGCGTGTAAGCCTATTTGCACCCCGTTTTTTTGGCAAAGTTCGAGAAAATGAAGGAAATCCTTGTTGCGAAAATTGTATTTTGTTCGGTCTTCGATGCAAGTTTTATTTGCCTTGAGAACAAAACAAATTTTCTCTACATTTCTGTTTTTCAGCAAATTATCTTGCTCAAAAAGCCAAGGAAAAGTAAACCAGCAATCGTTTTCGGGCTTTCCAAAAAAAGATTTCAGCGCAAGTTTTCTGTTTTTTCCGTGCACAAAAGCCGCAACAAGGCTGCGTAAGTTGCGGTAATACGCCAATTTATCCACATCGTGCGTAAGAAAAATTTTGTTGATGCCACTTGTTTCGTCGGGCAGTGCAAATCCATTGTCTTTCAGCAATTTACGAAATGCGCGTCCATACTCGTCCACCACCGGACGGTGCAGAAAATTAGCGCGACAAGGCAAGGAATTTTTGCCCGCAAAACGTCCGTGCTCGTCTCGTGCTGTGTTGATAAGTTCCTCGTAACGAGAGAGTAAGAAAAATGCGCTTGCCACTATATCGGCATTCA
>JAITXR010000208.1 GCA_031284665.1 Paludibacter sp. | reverse complement strand
GACCATCGCATTAGAGAACATTTGATTACGCGCGAAATTTCGGTTGGCGACTATGTCCTCACGGGTGGCGAACTGCCGGCGGCTATAATGACTGATGCTATTGTGCGTTTACTGCCCGGAGCAATTGGCGACGAAACTTCGGCTCTCTCCGACTCGTTTCAGGACGGGCTTTTGGCACCTCCTGTATATACTCGTCCTGCCGAATACAAAGGCTGGCGAGTGCCGGATATTTTACTTTCGGGGCACGAAGCCAAAATTGCCGATTGGCTGCACGAACAGGCAATTGAACGAACAAAATTGCTGAGACCGGAGTTGTAAAAACAATGATTAATGGTTAATGATAAATGATTAATAAAGTCAACTTCGGCTACGCA
The DNA here is from genome assembly GCA_031284665.1 of Paludibacter sp. Classification (GTDB taxonomy): domain Bacteria; phylum Bacteroidota; class Bacteroidia; order Bacteroidales; family Paludibacteraceae; genus JAITXR01. Next base: position 2,302 of record JAITXR010000208.1, on the reverse strand, counting down.
TCTCGTCATTGCTTTTTGTCTGAACTTTGATTTTTTTTGTTTTTTTGATTAATATAACAGCAACCTTTGCCTTTCATCGCGAGTGTATTCCGCTACGTGTCCCGAGGTCTTCCGACTTATCGTGGATTTATCGTAAAAGCAATCCAAAAAAAAATAATTTAGATTAAACATTGAATTATCATTAAATCATTTATTTTTTATGCATAAATATAGGCAATTTGCCAAAAAATGTAACTTACAGTAAAATATTTGTTACATTTTTTTATTGTGGCGTGCGTAGATATGTGTAATTTTACATTCTACATTGTACATTAATTTAACTCTTATTATTATGAAAAAAATCTTTCTCTGCTTCTTCTCTGCTTTTCTTTTTACACAAATGTTATATTCCCAAACTCCGCCGGTGTTGCCGTCGCAGGGGTCGTATTACAGTGATAATTACCGAAATATGTTTGTGGAGGCGGGTATAGATGCTGCTGCTGTTCAAAATCGACTACAAACGCTTTGGAATCAGTTTTTTTATGGGACGGCTAATCAAAAAGTATATTACGAAGTTGGCAGCGACGAGGCTTATGTGCTCGACGTGGCAAACAACGATGTGCGTAGCGAAGGAATGAGTTATGGAATGATGATTTGTGTGCAAATGAACAAGCAAACTGAATTTAATCGCCTTTGGAAATGGGTGAAAAATAAAATGCAATACACGAGCGGACAATTTGAAGGATATTTTTGTTGGCAACTCGATTCTAATGGCAATAAAATTGGAGGCTCGCCCGCTTCGGACGGCGAAGAATATTTTATTATGGCTCTATTTTTTGCATCGCATCGCTGGGGTGATGCAAGCGGTATTTTTAACTATTCGCAGCAGGCTAACGAGATTTTGTATCACTCAATGCGTCGCAACGATTCGGGGATTAATGGCGTTACAAATCTGTTTAATTCTGCAAATCAGCAAGTGGTGTTTGTGCCTCATTATGGCGCAGCAACTTACACCGACCCATCGTACCATTTGCCTGCATTTTACCAACTTTGGAGTTTGTGGGATACCGACAGTTCGCGGCGCACATTTTGGGCACAATGTGCTCAAAAAAGTCGTCAAATGTTTCCGCTTTTTGCCAACAGCACAACAGGTTTAATGCCCGATTACGCAAATTTTAACGGCACTCCGCGCGACGAAGGCGACCACGAACATTTTCTCTACGATGCGTGGCGTTGCATAATGAACGTGGCAATGGATTATGCGTGGTTTAAGGCGGACGATGCCGAAGTTGCGCTTGTGAACAAAATTCATAACTTTTTCTACTCAAAAGGAATTAATTCTTATGGTGGTAATTATCAACTAAATGGAACTGTATTTAACAATAACACAAGCCATTCGCCCGGTCTGGTTGCCTGTAATGCTACCGGTGCGCTGGCAAGTAATCAGGCAATAGCGTGGAATTTTGTAAACGCTTTTCATAACACCGCCATTCCTTCGGGTACTTACCGTTACTACGATGGACTACTGTATTTCCTTAATTATCTGCATCTTTCGGGTAATTTCAGAATTTACAAACCGCAAAGCCCCAACAATATACAAGAAACAAAAAGCAATAATGACGATTTTGTTTTTATTGAAAATAAAATCGAGTTTAGCAAAAATCAATCTATTAAAATCGTATCACTTTCGGGGCAGGTAATGCTATCGGCTCAGAACATTAGAAAAATTGATATGTCGCAGTTCAACGCAGGAGTGTACATTCTGAATATCCGTGACAAAGCGCAGGAAACAAATTATAAAATAAATGTCTATTAAAATGTGAAATGTAGAATGTAAAATGCATAATGGGAAACGCTACCGCAGTCCGTCATTATTGGCAAGGCGATTAGTTAGTAGGTGATAATTTTTTTAATAAAAAGAAATGACGTAAATTGCACTCTACAAAAGCGATACAAGTAAAAGCAAGTTGGGGTAATGCGTAAAAATGCTTAATTATGAGTCTTGCTTCAAAGATAATACAATAAACATTGGAATTAAATTGTTATTATTTATGCGAATCAAAGGTCAAATAAATAGTCCCGTTATAGGGCTAAAATTAGAAATCAATTTCTGTTTTTATCAATTGAATAAATTCAGTAAATTTTTCATACTCAGGGCAATTCAAGTTTAATTCAATACAATTTTTATATTGTTCTTCAAAATTGGAATAAGATATTCTACGTTTTCTTTTTTTTGTCAAGACCTCAATTGTATAGTTATTTCCATCTCCAATAGCAAGGATGGGATGCTCCTTTGGTTTCTCTATGTCCGATTCAGTAGGCA
>JAITXR010000152.1 GCA_031284665.1 Paludibacter sp. | reverse complement strand
CGGATGTCTTTCATTCTCATATCCGGGAGGTTGCGTCCGTCGTATTCAATGCGCCCGCTATCGATGCGATGCAAACCGATGATGCTTTTCATTAACACAGTTTTGCCTGAGCCGCTTGCGCCGATAATCATATTGGTTTTTCCGTTTTCGAAAACTATCGAAATGTCTTTCAGCACTTTGACACCATCAAACGATTTCACTACATTTTTAACTTCTATCATTTATATTATGTACAAATATTATTTTAAATTTTTACATTAATCAAAATTAACCAATTTAACAGTTTTGTTGTAAAATAAAACTTCCTAAGCACATAAAATTACGCTTAGGAAGACTTTTAACTTATGGTTTGATAGCCATAATTTTATTATTGCGCAGTACGATAATTTCTTCGTTTTGTGCCCTCTTCTCGGCAATCAACTTTTCGTACGTAACATCTAATCCTCTCACAACTTTCTCAACAAATTCAGCATTTTCTTTTTGTGTGTTCATACTTTGTTTTGCTTTTATAAAGATTCGGTTTTCAATTGTTCATATTTATCTTTGTTCAACACTGCAATCTCATCCTGATTTGTTTTTTTAAATATTAATTCGTGTTTTCCTTCCGAGTTGTCGAAAATAAGCACCGTGTCGGCTATCGGGAAGTATATTTTGAAAAGATTTTTAATTCCGCTTGTGTATCGGCGTTCAATCACATCTTCATCTATATTGTGTCCGCCTTCTTCGACTCGTTTTTTAACTCTTTGCTTTGCCAAATCTACCGTTTGCAGCCAGAAAAACAGTATCGAAACCGAGTAACCTGCCTCGTGTGCTCGGGTAATTGTTTTACTGAACGATTTTGTTGCCATCGTTGTTTCAAAGGCAAAAGAGATGCGTTTATTCAACAATTCGTCGATTCGTTCCAGCATTATTTTTCCTGCCTCTATCGCTGCTTTTTCGGCTTGAAATGGCGACAATCCACGTGCAATTTCGTCGGCATTCACAAATTCTTTACACGAAAGGATTTCCGGCAATATTGTATATGAGGCTGTGGTTTTTCCCGCGCCATTACATCCCGCTATGATATAGAGTTGTTTCATTTTGCAATATTTTTCAGCGAAACAAATTTGCCAACTTGATGCGACAAAGTTAGGAAACGATTTGTTAATAAAGTCAGTTTACGCGAAATTTTTCACATCCGTTTTGAAAAAAATCTGTAATTTGTTGAGCAGCAGCAATTCCCGCATTAATATTTGCTTCGGCTGTTTGAGCACCCATTTTCTTTGGTGTGGAAAAATAACGATTTGCAAATTTTTCGCTCATTTCGGCGTTGTTGCTTGGCATAATATCAGTAAGATACTTAAAATCAGGTCGTTCTTCCATAATTTTTACGAGTTCAGGCTCATTAATTACTTCTTTTCGCGCGGTGTTCACTAAAATCCCATTTTTGGGCATTTTGCTTAAAAGTTGGTAATCGATTGAGTTTTTAGTTTCGGCAGTTGCAGGAATATGCAGCGACACAATATCGCTCGCAGCATAGAGTTCTTCGGCTGATTTACAGGATTTTACGCCATCGCTTTCAATTTTTTGACTGTCAGTAAATGCGTCGTAAGCAAAAACTGTCATTCCAAAACCTTTGGCAATTCGGGCTACATTTCGCCCCACATTTCCATAAGCGTGAATACCTAAACGTTTGTCCTTCAACTCAGTACCCGACGAGCCATTGAATAAATTTCGTGCGCCATACACCAGCAGTCCAAAAACAAGTTCGGCAACGGCATTAGAATTTTGCCCGGGTGTATTCATCACGCACACTCCGGCTGCTGTTGCCGCCTGTAAATCGATATTGTCGTAACCCGCACCTGCGCGGACAACAATTTTCAGATTTTTGGCAGCACTAATAACCTCATTATCAATAATATCACTGAGAATAATTATTGCATTCGCATCGTTTACGGCATCTAATAGTTGTTGCCGGTCGGTATATTTTTCCAACAGTGCAAGTTCAAATCCTGCATTTTCGATTACTTTTTTGATTCCCTCAACTGCTATTTTCGCAAAGGGTTTGTCGGTTGCTATAAGTATTTTTGGCATTGTTTATATGATTTTTAAATTGCTATTTATTTTGATTAGCAAAGATATTAATTTTTGATTAAGAATGCGAATCAATGGTTGAAAATTTACTGACAAAACCAATATATTGTATTTCGTCGTGTCTTCTTGTCTTCTTGCCGTTCTGTTCATATAAAAGAGCGCTTGCGCTTAATAAATAAACAAGAAGACAGAAAGGCAGAAAGGCATTTTTTTATTTAAAAATTTTTATCCTCTACTAGAATGACGTGTTTTTATAATTCGTTAAAAATAAACGCATTGTATTTCGTCGTGTCTTCTTGTCTTATTGCCGTTCTGTTCATATAAAAGAGCGCTTGCGCTTAATAAATAAACAAGAAGACAGAAAGGCAGAAAGACATTTTTTTTATTTAAAAATACTCGCAATGACGGGCGGCTAAAATGGTACACGATACACGGTAAACGGTGCACGAAAAGACTACTAATTTGTAAGTTAATAACTAATCGTTAATCACTAATCACTGTTTTGTTTTTTCTGGATTGTTTCGTGAAATACCCTATAATGACGTATTTTTATAATTTGCTGTAAATCAACAACAATGCATTGCGGCTTAAATCCCGTTATAGGGATTATCGCTCGGTAGAAATAACGGATAACACATATTTCCAGCATTCTGTAGAGCCTGCCCCGACTTGTCGGGGAATGCTTCCATCACAAAGGTCACATTCCTACGGAATGCAAAACAGAGGTGGGTGGCGCATTTTTCTACCGAGCGATACATTCCTACGGAATGTCAAATACATTACATCCGGTATATCTCATTGATTGTTTTAGATTTACGTCATTTCTTTTTATTTAATTTTTTTTATACTAGAATGACGTATTTTTATAATTTGCTGTAAATCAACAACAATGCATTGCGGCTTAAATCCCGTTAGGGATTATCGCGTAGTTTATCCCGACGTGTCGGGAGTAGAAATAACGGATAACACATATTTCCAGCATTCTGTAGAGCCTGCCCCGACTTGTCGGGGAATGCTTCCATCACAAAGGTCACATTCCTACGGAAT
>JAITXR010000148.1 GCA_031284665.1 Paludibacter sp. | reverse complement strand
AGTTCAAAAATACCCAAAGGCAGCAACCGGTTGAAAATAGCCCTTAGAAGTGCGGCAAATGTCATTGGAAATCTGAAGGATACGCCTTTGTCCGATTTTTTCCGGCGTGTCTGTTACCGTAAAGGGAGAATGGTTGCCATCAGTGCAACGGCTCGAAAATTAGCTGTTATTATTTGGAACATGGTGGTAAAACGGCAACCCTATAAATCATCGGTGGAATATTTGTTCCTCGACCAAAAAAGAAAGATGAAAACAGCACTCAATATCCGAAAACAAATCGCTAAATTTGCACTGACTAATGAAGATTTAGGAATTTCTAATAATTTGATTATTAGTGCGGTACAAAAACGTTAGTCAGAAGCTGCCGGCGTGGGTACTTGCAAGTTTTCTGTACACGTGGGACAGCGACTGCAAAAATTCAACTTTTGGCTCGGATGACAGAACGCACGGCAAAAAAAAATATTTTTGCACACATTGTTGAAAAAAAATCAACTATCTGCGAAAATTCTACTATCTTTGCGGCGTGAAATTTTATTTAGATAGGAACATGAATGAACTGGAAAAGTTTGGAAATATACCAGTTGACAACGCTGTTTTGTCCGACGTAATAGGCAGTTATAAGTTTCCGCGAAACAAGATTGCCGCAATGGAAAAACGGGACGAAATTGTCCGCTTGAAAAAGGGTTTATATGTAGTTTCGGACAAAATCAGCCGTAAAAAGATTTCGCGAGAGTTGATTGCCAATCATTTGTATGGAACTTCTTATGTTTCGCTCGAAACGGCATTATCACATTACCGACTGATACCCGAAAAAGTTTTTGCCATCCGTTCCATTACGACAAAGCGGGCGAAGCAGTTTGAGACTGCTCTCGGGTGTTTTGAGTATATTTCCATGCCTGCCAATTATTTCTCAATTGGTATTCGTCAGCAAATAGTTGATAATGAATATGCTTACCTCATAGCCACGCCCGAGAAGGCACTTTGCGACTTGATCCTTGCCACACCAAATTTGCGGCTTCAATCCGTCCATGTCGTGCAAACTTATTTGGAAGATAATTTGCGGATTGATTTTTCTGCCATTCAAAATATTAATACAGAAATAATCAGGCTATGTATTGAGGTAGGAAGAAAAAAGGCGGAATTGAAGCAGTTGTTGAAGTTTTTAGAAACGATAAAATAGCCGCAGATGACACAGATAAACGCAGATTTTTCATTCCGTTAGGAATGAATCGCTCGGTAGAAAAACATACAAACCACAAAAGGCATTCCGTAGGTTTGCAACAAAAATAATTTGTATTTATGAACAGAATTATACTCATAGGCAACGGTTTTGACTTGGCGCACGGACTAAAGACAAGTTATAAAAATTTTATTGATGATTTGTGGGAAACGAAAAAAAAATTATTTACAAAATCATATCAAGAAAAAAAGATAACTCTTTATGAAGATGATGATATTGTTATAAATGATGTAATCCGGTGGGGTACCGTTTGCTATAACAATAACGAAAATATTTTAACAGGTTATAAAGGATTTTTATATTTTATAAAAAATGGATATTTAAGAGGCAATTTGACATTCAAAAATAGTTTTTTGAAGATTATTTCTGAAAAATCGTATTTGCAAAATTGGGTAGATATTGAAGATGAATATTATCAACAGTTAAAACATATTATACAAAATAAGTCTCGATATTATACAGGAAATACGGCAGTTTCAAAATTGAATGAGGATTTTGAAGAGGTAAAAAAGGAATTGGAGAAATATCTTATTAACGAACTGAATAACAGGAAATTAAATAACTTTAACTTAGAAAACATAGGACAAGGATTTAATATTGTTGATTTTTCTTCTGAGGGTATTGTTGAATTGCGAAATGGATATTTTTCGAAAACAGAAGAAGAACAGAAAAAATTTGAACATTTATTAGAAGAGATGAAAAGAGGACTTTCTGGATATGCTTTTTGTAAAACGCAAATATATCCAGAAAGAACATTGTTACTAAATTTTAATTACACAGATTTACCCAAAAAACTAAAAAAAAATATCCAAGATAGTGCTTGGCAATTAGACAATTGGGCAAAAAAAACGATTGAAGTTATTCAAATTCACGGAGAATTAAACAATCCAAACTATCCCATAATTTTCGGCTACGGAGACGAACAAGACGAAACACATAAAGAAATTGAAAAACGAGGCGGAGATTATTTAGAAAATGTAAAAACAATAAATTATCTAAAAACACCAAATTATAAAAATCTATTGACTTTTGTAGAAAATGATAAATATCAAGTTCTTATTATGGGGCATTCGTGCGGTTTGTCTGATAAAACTTTGCTAAATACATTGTTTGAACATGAAAATTGTGTTTCAGTAAAACCGTTTTATTATATTGACGAAAAAGGGCATAATAATTACAATGATATTGTGGAAAACATTTATCGTTGTTTTACAAACAAGTCAATGATGCGCGAAAAGGTTGTAAATTTGAAATATTGTAAGCCTTTTAGCGAATAATTTATAGGTTGCATACCTAACGGTTTGCAGAATCAAATAAATCAAAATTCAGACAAAAAACCAAATTATGCCTAACCCAATTTTTGAAAATATGCTTTCGCGTTACGAAATACGCACAAAGGATGACTATACCAACGCACTACACGAAGTGATGCAACAAACGGCTTTGGCAGGCTTGTATCGTGGTGGATTTTTCAACCATGCGGCATTCTACGGAGGCACTTGCTTACGCATTTTCTATGGCTTGCAACGCTTTTCCGAAGATATGGATTTTTCGCTTTTGCAGGCAGACGAATGTTTTCGATTAGAAAACTATTTCGATGCCATAATCGCTGAGTTTCAATTACTCGGACGGGATATTATTATCACACGAAAAGAGAAAAAAACGCAAACCAATGTCAAATCAGCGTTTTTGAAAGACAACACCGAAATTTACAATTTGGCTTTTACCACAGAAAAAAACGTAAAAATCAAAATCGAAGTCGATACACAGCCACCCGTTAACTTTTTAACGGAACATAAACTTTTGTTATTTCCTTTTTCCTTTATGGTGCGCTGTTACACGCTGCCTGATTTATACGCAGGCAAAATGCACGCACTATTGTTCCGCGCATGGAAAAGTCGTGTAAAAGGGCGTGATTGGTACGATTTTGAATGGTATATCCGTAATAATATTGCATTGAATTTTAAACATTTGCAAAAACGAGTCGAACAAATCAATTCAATAAAAAATGAAGATTTTCCACGTTCAATTTTTCAAAATATGTTGAAAGAAAAAATACTAAAAACGGATATAAATTTAGTCAAAAACGATGTCCGCCCATTTATCAAAAATCCTTCGGAAATGGATATATGGACAACGGATTATTTTTTGCAATTGGTTGATATGATAAATTTTAAAAATATTAAGATCTAAATACTCATGGACGAAATAATTATCTCTCAATTATCGGAATATTTTCCTGTTGTATGCGTTAAACGATGGGCACAAATGTACATATAGCGTAAAAGACCATGTACTTGTATATGTTTTTATTCGGGCAAATTAGCAATGAATGAAACTTGATGTATAAACAGCAAATTTCTCAACGAAAGTACAATTGGGATAGAAAGCAAAAAACCGCTGCCCACCAACTCAATCATTCTATTTTCAAGGTGGTTGACATATGCTGTGTTAAGTGTTGCATTCCGCATGGACGGTTACTTGTAGGTACGGACGGACGGTACTTGCGTCACAACCTCAATTCAGGCAAACTATTAATCGCCTCCTCTTTCAATTTATCCACTGCACGAGTATATTTTTCCGTATGTTTCAATCCACTGTGCCCAAGCAGGCTGGCAACCGTTTTTATATTGGCACCGTTATTCAGAATATTAACCGCAAAGGAATGACGAGCACAATGCCAACTAATGTGCTTGTTTAT
>JAITXR010000144.1 GCA_031284665.1 Paludibacter sp. | reverse complement strand
CATCCTTTTGGAGCAAGGTCGTGCTCTACCAACTGAGATATTTCCGCAATGATATTTGCAATTATTTCTGAAAACGTCTGCAAAAGTAATTTTTTTTTTCAACAATACAAAAAGAAAGTAATTTTTTTTGTGCTTAATGGTAAAAAATAATTGCGAATTAATGAATAATGCGCAGCAAAAAGTTAAATTAGGTAGTCCCGTTAGAGCCTGCCCCGACGTGTCGGGGTACGCAACATAAATACCTACGGCACGCCAAACGTAATGACAATGCTTTTTCTACCAACATATTGTCCCTAACGGGACAAAAAATCAGTAAATTTTCAATTTTTGATTCAACAAACGAAATAGAAATATATTTATTTTCCAAAAACATAATACAATAATCCTACTAACATTTTTTAATCCTGAAAATCAAGGTTCAGGCAAAAGACACAAAGGCAAGACGACACGAAGAACAGTGATTAATGATGAGTGTCGGGACTTCCAAATTAGTAGTCTTTTCGTGCACCGCATACCGTGTAGCGTGCACCATTTGTTAACTCTCCACTCTCAGTTCTCCGCCCTCTACTAAAAAAAAAATATTATATTTTTGCGATTATCTCGTTATATTAAATTTTTCTTGTAATTTAGCATTACAAATATCTTATATTGTTAAATATTTATATCCTTTAATTTAATTTTTATTTATGAAAACACATTTACTTTCAATCAATCGGCATGCACAAAGTGCTACTGCCACAAATCCTGTTAATTGCCTGCGCACTTCGCTTTTTATGCTGGCAATGATGCTTTTCTCCTCCGGAATAAACTCGGTTTATGCGGTGGATTATATCAATACGCCGCTCGACCCAACAAATCCGGTAGAGTTTTATGGCGACTACATCGTTTATGGCGGACAAACTATTACGCTTGGACCTAACGCCTTGTATGTGGACGGCAGTCTTTCGACGACTGCAATAAGTGCTTACGAGTATGTTTTTAACGAAGTGGACGACGACAAAGCAAATGTAAAGGCTTTGCGCCCATACGTCAATGCCAATAAAGCGGCAGGTACGGCAGCCAATCCGGTTAAGGTATATTTTGCTCCTTGGGTTTATTGGACTGATAATCCTGACGACCTCACTATATCAAGCAGTTCCGGCGAAACGAACAGACATGGTTTAGATGGTGCTGTATTAAATGTTAACTATATTGAGTTTATTGGGCTTACAAGCAATCGCAGCAATGTGATTCTGTGTGGTAATCGCGGACAGTCAAACGGCTCAAACGGAAACTGGAATGTTTTTAGTCTTACGGCAAGCAGTTTCTATACCGAAAACATCACTTATGGCAATTATTGTACCGTTGACCTCGTATTTCCACTTAAACCCGAATTGAACCGCGTGCGCCGCACCAACAATGGTGTTCAGGCACAGTTGTTTGGATTTTCAGCCATCAACGGTAAAGTGTGGGCAAAGAACTGCGCATTTGTTTCGCGCCTTAACCTCACACCGCCCGCAGGTAGTCGCACACTTTACACAAACTGTCATTTTGAATCCACAGATGACTCGCTGATGAAAGGTGTTTATCTCAATTGCGATTTTGATTTTTACGGCTCAATGCCATTTGGTGGTATCAACGGCGCGGTGTTGCTCAACAGCATATTCCGCTCGCAAAGCACGTCAGGTGTGCAATACATTACCAAAGGCAAATCGTCGGGTGTCAATATCGACGGCAATTATATATGTGTTGATGCAGGTGGCAATCCTATCAATAGCAAGGCGATAGAATGGACAAAAGTGCCACCTAAATATTTACGTGCTTATCAATCCAATATCACACTCAATGGCACTGTACAAGTGGATATGAGTGGCGATGTGCCCGGACTTGCTGTGGACATCACAGGCAAAGACGCTCTCAAAGCATATAAAATTATTGATGGTGAAACAACTGTTTATAATACTTACAACCTCTTGCGTGGTACCGACAGTTGGGATCCGCTGGGCGTAAAAACCATTATCGAAACAGCCGGAGCCGATAATGTACCAACCGCGCTGACTATCAATTCCAACTCGCCCACCATTACTACCGGCGGAAGTGTTACACTTACAAGTTCCGTTGCAGGCTCTACCACAGACTCGCAAAGTAACGCCGGAGACATTACTTGGGCTATCGCACCCGATTATGTTCAATACTCATCAAACATAGTGCTCGAGCCGGCTACTAATGGCAAAACTTGTAAAGTTACCGGCACAAACGAAACTTATGCACCAATTTATGTAGTTATCACAGCCACATCAACTATCGGACTTCAAGGAGCGTCGTATGTAAGAATAAATCCGGCACAGCAAGAAGCACCCGCTTTCTCGGTGCAACCTGCTATTATTGCGCCTGCTGATGGCAAAATTGGTATTGCTTACACATTAGATTTGCCCGACCCTGTGCTCAACGATTGGTCTGTAATCACTTGGTACAGATTGGATGCCAACAGTTGGGATGACCCAACCGCAGTTTCTATTTCGCGGCTCAATGTGCCGGAACTGTTTTACCAACTTGAGCCCGGCGATGTGGGTAAATATATCGGTGTTGAAATTAAACCGAAACACGATGTTTCCGCCACAGGCACAGCCACACGCATTATTTACGGCACACAAATTGCAAGTACCGATGTGGTAACACCATTCGAAATTCACACTGATTTCCGCAACCTCCCGCTCGATTATTTGTCGGCGATAAAACCCGGATATTGGACAGTTCGCAACGCAAGCCTTACATCTGCTCAACTTACAGATTGGAAAAAAGACGGCTACCAAGGTACAGAAGCCGCTGCTAATACAACACATAGCCCTTCGGCAACCGTCAGCGGATGGACATTTACAGATGCCGCTCAAGATGGTGGGGCATCAACCGAAGACGAATATAAATATGGACTGTTTTTCAACAGCAAAGGTGCTCAACTGTTCTACACACCTGTTGCCACATCCGATTATACGCAAATAAAAATAAATCTTAACCCCGAAAAATCAGCCGGACAGGGTTTTGGCTCAGCCGGACAGTGGATTGACATATTTATTAAGTTCGATTTGGCAACTATGCAAGGTTATGCCTTGCGCCTGATGCGCATATCGCAAGGTGGAAAATCGGTTATGTTCTATCTCGTACAATATAAAGCCGACGGTACTGTTGTCCCAATATGCACACCTGTATGGTCTTCGGCAATGATTAGCGACTGTTTTATTACGCTCACTGCCGATAACGCTACAGGCAAACTTACAGCGCACGTTGAATCCACCAAACCACAAACTTCCGGTGCTATTGACGAATGGGCTGGTCATCTATCCCACGCAGTTGTAAATATGGAAGCAGATATGACAGCAAATACTTATGGAGGTTTCGGTATATTCGATTTAGGCTCTAACTCGGCAGGAAACAGGCATTTATTCCGCAGCCTTGATGTTATTTGGACGCGAAAATACAATGTATTGGTAGGCACAGCAGCGGGTGGAAATATAGTTGCCGACAAAACCGAAAGCATTGGCACCGGCGAAACAGTAACTTTAAGCATCGAAACTGCATCCGACTACACTCTGGAAAGCATCACGGCATATAAAACCGGCGAACAGGAAACAATAGTAGCATTAGCAGGAGAGGGCGACACTCGCACTTTCGTAATGCCTGCTTACAATGTCAGCATTGAGGCTGTGTTTACACAAATAACCGGAACGCTAAACATCGTGGGCGATGACCCTGTGATTGCCACTCAATATTATAATGTACAAGGTATGCAATTAAACAGCAAACCCAACTATTTGGGAGTTTACATTGTAAAAGAAACGCATCAATCCGGCAAAATAACGAAGAAAAAGATATTATCAATAACTAAATAAATTGCTTTTTGTCTGAATCAGGATTTTCTTGGTTAGAAGATTAGCAAGATAAGATGCCGACGCAACCCTAACAGGGGCTTAAAACCCTGTTAGGGTTTGCTTTTGCTGTGTGGGCAGTATGCGTTCCATTCGTACACCATTCTCCCTTTCTTCACTCTCCCCTAATCCGGAATATGTGGTAGTTTGTAGTTTTTCAGTTCGTGGCGTAGGGCTTTGCTTGTGTTGGCGGTTACTTTGTCCATTTGGAGCCAAAATTTTTCGCTATGATTCATCTCGCGCGTGTGGCATAGTTCGTGCAGTATCACGTAGTCAATCAAATGCTGGGGCAAAAGCATTAGGTAAAACGAAAAGTTAATACTCTTGTGAGTTGAGCAACTACCCCATCGCCCCCTGCTCGACTGAATTTTAACGTTAGAATAAGTAAATCCAAATTGCTCGGCAAGTGTTTTCAGTCTTACAGGCAAAATTCGTTTAGCCTCTTTGCGTAGAAAATATTTGATGCCGTTCCAAAACACAACTTGTGTTTCGTCTGCCTCGCAGTTCGTTGTCGTTGGTATTTCGATAGTTAGCACAGCATCTTTGAAACGAAAGAAAACGTTTGTGCGTTCTGCTCGCTTTATTATAATGTCGAAAGTACGAGTGTGAAGTGTGGAGTTTTCGTTAAGTAAAATGCGGTTTTCGCCGTGTTTGGCAATGATTTTCTGTTGTTTTTGTAGAATTAATTTTTTGTTTGTTTCCACAAATTGTACTGCCTCTTTGTCTGACACACCGGGCGCAAGCATCACTTTGATACCTTCCGCCGAAATCCTTACGCTTAGCCGCCTCACGCGGGTACTGCGAATAAATTCTATATTGCCAAAAACACTGCCGTCGAACATTTATTGTTTCACTATTTCCATTGTGTCCGATGCTATCATAAATTCTTCATCGGTGGGGATTACTACTACTTTTACGGTTGAATCGGGTGTGCTTAATAAAATTTCCGTGCCTCTGCTTGTGGCGTTGAGGTCGTTATCGATTTTTACGCCCATAAAACTCAAGTTGTTACAAATATTATGTCGCAGTAATACTTGATTTTCGCCTACTCCACCTGTAAACACTAACACATCCACGCCATTAAGTGCTGCAATATATGAGCCGATATATTTTTTGATACGATATTCGTACATTTCCAGCGCGAGCCGTGCGCGTTCGTTTCCTTCGGCGATTGCTTTTTCGATGTCGCGCATATCGCTCGATACGCCCGATACGCCAAGCACTCCGCTGTATTTATTAAAAAGTGTAGATACCGATGCCGAGCCTATCATTTCTTTTTCCATTAAGAAAGTTACTACTCCCAAATCCACATCTCCCGAACGAGTTCCCATCATTAGTCCTTCGATTGGTGTAAAACCCATTGAAGTATCAATTGACTTTCCGTTTTCGATGGCGGTAATTGATGCGCCGTTGCCAATATGGGCGGTAATAATTTTGCTTTTCTCGTAATTTATCCCTAAAAATTCGCAGGCGCGGCGCGAAACATAGCGATGACTTGTGCCATGAAATCCGTATCGGCGAATGCCGTATTTTGTGTATAATTGATATGGAATGCCGTACATATATGCTTTGGCAGGCATTGTCTGGTGAAAAGCGGTGTCGAAAACTGCAACTTGCGGCACGGCAGGCATTAGGTCGCTTACGGCTGTTATGCCCGAAAGATTGGGCGGATTGTGTAGTGGCGCAATATCGATACAGTCCACAATTTTTTGAATCACTTCGTCGGTTATCAGCACGCTTGAATTGAATTTTTCGCCTCCGTGAACTACGCGATGTCCCACAGCATCAATTTCGTCGAGCGACGCTATTGCTCCGTGTTTTGGGCTTGTAAGTACGCCCAATATATATTCAACTGCTGTTTGATGTTCGAGAATTTCGCCTTTCAGAATTACTTTTTGCCCATCGCGCCGAGTGTGTTTCAGAAACGAGCCTTTCATTCCGATTTTTTCTACTCCACCCTGACCGAGTGTTTCGCTTGTTTGCATATCAAGCAGTTTGTATTTTACCGACGAACTGCCACAGTTTAGTACCAAGATTTTCATTTATTTAAAATTTTATTTTTTATTCTCATTACTTATAATTTATTTTACGCCACAGCAAGAGTAAAAACACTGATTTTGACATTATCGCCCTGTAAAAGTGCTTGTGCCGCTGCCTCAATAGTTGAGCCGGTAGTCAGCACATCGTCCACAACAAGGATGTGTTTTCCCGCCACAGCATCACGATTTTGCAGTTCAAAAACACCTTCGGTATTTGTAAAACGCTCGAAAACACCTTTTTTGGTCTGCGTTGTGTTTTCTTTTATTTTAACAAGCGAAGTTGTATCCATCGTTTTTTCTAAAATGTTTGCCATTCCCATCCCTACCCATTCTGCTTGGTTATAACCACGCTTTTGCAACTTTTTAGGATGCAAAGGAATTGGCATAACAACGTCAATATCAGCGAAATAACTATTATCACGCATTTCGGAGGCTGCTCTACTTGCAAGTATTTTTCCAATTTCTTTATTGTTATTATACTTCAATTCGTGCAACACTTTTTGGAACGCCGAGCCTTTCTGAAAAAAGAAATAGGAAGTCCCACGAGTAAGAGCAAACTTACCCCAGAAACGCTGTTCGACAGGGTTATTGGCGTGCAAATGGAAATTTGTTCGTGGGATTTCGGTCAGGCAGTTAAGACATAGTTGCTCTTCGGCTTGCAGTAAATTTTCGCCACAAATAACACAAAGATTTGGGTAAAATAAACCTATAATATTATTTGCAAAATCATTCATTTACGCCTTTACTCTGCCTACATACGAGCCGTCGCGAGTATCGATTTCGATTGTTTCGCCTTCGCCGATAAACAGCGGGACACGCACCGTAGCACCCGACTCCACAGTTGCAGGTTTCAGGGTGTTAGTAGCAGTATCGCCTTTCATCCCCGGCTCGGTATAGGTAATTTTCATTTGCACTTTGACAGGCATATCGGCAAAAAGCACAGTTTCGGACGAGGCATCCGATACCACTTCGACAGTCATTCCTTCGAGCATAAAATCAACTCCGTTTATCAAATTGCGAGCAATAGGATGCTGGTCGTAAGTTTCGTTATTCATAAAAATGTATTCATCGCCTTCCTTGTACAAAAATTGATATGGACGGCGTTCAACACGTACATCTTCGAGTTTTTCGCCAATATTAAAGCGGCGTTCAATCACTCTACCGTCAACCACATCTTTGAGCGTAGTGCGCATAAAAGTGTTACCCTTGCCGGGTTTTACGTGTAAAAAGTCGATACAAAAATACAGTTTGCCATCCATTCGGATACAACTGCCGATTTTAATGTCCTGAGCGTTAATCATAAAAAAGTTTTTGTTTAATTATATTTTTTGTTATTTAATTTATTGCATTTTTATTTTACCACGAACATCACAAATTTCACGAACATTTTTTATTTTGTTCGCGTGGTCAGTGTGGTTTGTGGTTTTAATTGTTGCTTTTTTACTGCGAATTGCCGAATAAAATGCGAATAAAAATACATTCGTCAATTCATAGTTAATGTTTTTGGAATTTGTGTTAACTACAACTTGTATTGTTGTGTACAAAATTAATACTTTTCAATCAACTGCACAATAAATTCAGCAAAACTTGTAAAAATATTTTA
>JAITXR010000085.1 GCA_031284665.1 Paludibacter sp. | reverse complement strand
GTAGAAAAAATATCCAAATAAAAGCAACTAACTTCTTTGTTTTGTTCTTTTAAGCGGTAAAAAACGTGATGAATAAATCCTGTTTTACCAAAACGGAGAGGGCTTATTAACGAAATATTTCGGTCGTTTTCGAGAGCCGAAATAATTTTGTCTGTTTCTAATTCTCTGTCGCAAAAATAGTTAGGGCTATGATAACCTGCCACAAGAAACGGATTGTTTGGTGCTTCTTTTTTCATTTTGCGAAGTTACACAAAAAACATAAAATATGAAACATAAAATATGAAAAAAAACAAGTGTGTTTAAGTGTAAAATTACAATATTTTTTTCAGTTTAAAATATAAGTTCAAAACTATGTCAAAAACAAACGTTGTATTTTTCTTGTACATTGCCGCTGCAACTTTCGCGGGAATGCCGTAATCCGCTGTAATTTCGGAATAATTGAAAGGATATTTTCGCAGTTGCCCGACAAAATTTTTCAGCATCTCGCGGCGTTGTGATGCTGTAGCAGATGAAATGTACAGAAATTCTGTTTTTTGCAAAAAATTTGTCAGATATTTTATTGCAACATTTTTTTTGAGTTTTTCCGAATCACTAAATCGAGTCAGTTCCGGTGCAATTTCATCGATAAATTTATCGAACGACAAACAAAGCGTATCTATCTTATTTACAGCATTATGCCGCGAAAGTGAATTTTCTACAAATCGCCAATTGTATTCCGCAAAATCTAAAACGAGAATTGAATTTATTTTTTTGAAATACTGCAAACAAAACAAAGAGTCCTCGCCAAACCCAATGCTTTGGTCGAAACGAATAGCATTTTCATCAATTACACTTTTCAAAAACAGTTTGCCCCAAGGAGCACGGCAGATACAGGAAGTTAAATATTGCTCGTAAAAAAGAAGAATTTGTTTGTTGCTAAAAACTTGTTTTTCAGGCAAATACACATTCCAATTTCCTTTGCGATTTTGTTCGCGATAGCCGGTAGCCACTAATTGCACATTTTCAGCAATATTGTTTATAATATTTTGCAAAAAAGTATTTTCGAGCAGGTCGTCGCTATCTACAAAGCAAATCCAGTCGCCGTTTGCAGCGTCTATCCCCGCGTTTCGCGCCGAACTTACGCCGCCGTTTTGCTTGTGGATAACATTAATTCTGTTATCTTTTTCAGCAAATTCGTCGCAAATATGCCCGCTTTTATCGGTGCTGCCATCATCTATAATTATGAGTTCAAAATTATTATAGCATTGATTTATAATACTTTCAATGCATTGATTAAGATAATTTTCAGCATTATAAACCGGAATTATTATGGAAATTAGTGCTTTACTCATAATGTTTGGTTTTTAGAGCATTATTTACTCTTAATTTTAATAATGGAATTTTATCTTTAATCACTTGTAAAACTTTAGTTCTCTCTTGTGGTGTAAATCCAAAATAATAAACCGCAGGAAAATAGATAATTAGAAATACCGCAATTGTGCCAAACAGCGCATACCATTTCGAGAATTGAGCCAAATAATGCGCTGCAATAAACGGTAAAGGTATTGACACCGCAACCACCCATGCAATAGGCGATAAAATGAATTTCAGGAAATCTGACAAATTCATTATTTTGTATTTTGTTACCTGCGAAAGGCTATTTATTATCATTACCAAAAAAGCAACTATTCGGATACACGCCACGGCTACAGGATTTAGTCCGGCAAGCAAGAAGAGCCACGCAGCAAGGATGTTTACCAAATAGGCAGTAGTTGTAACAATGGTAATACCGGCGATTTTTCCGGTGGCATTTACCGCAGTGCCCATTGGACCCGAAACAACACCGATAAGCGTACAGATTATTATTATGGTACAAAATTGTGCAGCATATTCAGGCACAGTGTCGAGCCAAACATTAAGCACAAAATCCATATTTAACATTAGCGGAAATGCAAAAGTCATATAAATAAAAAATGAAAATTTGGATGAACGGAAAAGCAATTTTTTTAACGATTCTATTTTTCCGGCAGCGTAAAGTTTTGTAATTTGCGGACTGAATGCACCTCCAAAACTGCCCACAAATTTTCCTAAAACTCCATTTACTTGCGACGCTACTCCCATTGATGCGTTGATAACTACGCCATAAAAAATGTTCATTATGTAATTTACTCCGGTTCCCGCTCCCATAGATGCAAAAGTTGACATTAGTGTCCAGCCAGAAAAACTGATAATTTTGCGAAAAAGTTTACCATCCCAAAACCATTTGAAGTAGCCTGTTTTTAGTTTATAGTTGCAATACCATTTTAGTGTAACAAACACTCCAACATACATCAAAAACATAAAGATGGAATACAATTTCAGTTTGTCGTAATCTACATATTTTAGCATCATTACAAGCCCAAGTTTCAGAACGGCTTCGACAATACTGTAATAAGCAAAAAACGAAAATTTTTCGTGCGAAGTTACTACACTGTTGTAAAGCATTGAAATTATTCCAAAGCAAAGCGATGCTACCGACAAATGATAAGCAAAATATGCAGCATCCATACGCTCCGGCGGAATGTTTGCTTGACGAAGTAAAACAAGTCCTACGGTTTCGCATAAAATAGCAAGAAAAAGGGCTAATGCGGCGTATGAAATCATCCCAATATTAAATACTTTTTTGTACTGCTCGATGTCGCCTTTCCCAAGTTCAAAAGTCAAAAAACGCCCTACTGCTCCTATTAACGAGGTCTGAATAAATGCAAACATCACAACTACTCCACCGACGAGGTTGTAAATTCCAAAATCCTCAACACCAAGCACTTTCAACACAACTCGCGAAGTGTATAATCCAACTGCCATTGTAACAAACGACCTGATATACAGAAAAATAGCATTTTTGGCTATTCGACTGTTGCTGGCGGTATATTCAGAAATTTGCTCCATTGTGCTTTGTTTTAACCCGTTAGGGTTTTAAATAAATATTTAGTCTAATACAGCGCATTATCGCGTTTCCCGATAAAGAGGTCTGTAACTGTGTAATTATCGGAAAAGACCGCAATTACACCTGCTTTGAGGCGGTGATAAAGCACCGAAATAATCAAATAAGGAAAAAGAACAGGCGATAATCGTCGCGCTACTTTGTAAATATCAC
>JAITXR010000052.1 GCA_031284665.1 Paludibacter sp. | reverse complement strand
CGCCAATTTCTATGCATTGGACAACAAACGATAAATGGTTTCGTGATTATGAAAATGCAAAAAGCAGATTCGGATACCGTAACTTTGAAAAAATTAATTTGTTTGTTTTCTAACGATTGTAGAATTGTAAGAGAATCTATGACATTGGACGAATGTGAAAATTTATTAAAAATGGAAATATTGCTTATTGAAGGGGCTAAAAGCCAACAATACTTAAAGCAAAGAATAAAGTTTTTAGAAAATATTTGCCGACAGCCAAACACATAGAACTTCTAAATTGCGAACACAATTCAGCAGATAATAGTGAAAAACCTGATGTTGTAGCCGCTGTTTTACGCGGTTTTTTTTGAAAGTAACGATGCTGCACATTTCTCTACTTTGGTGTCGGGCAACAGAATACATTGTACATAGCGTTTGGCAGGAACTATGAATATACAAAAGAAAATTTGATGAAATAGAAACATAAGAAGAATAAGACAATGAAAAAATATTTTCTGATAACAGTTTTAATGTGTTCAATCTCAACTGTCTATGGGCAGACGATTAAAGAACTTGAATATGACTTATCTTCGTCTTACGATTTCGAAAAGTATGGCGAAAAAATTGATAAAGCATATAAATTATTGGAAATTGATACGTTTAATTATCAAGCCATAAAATATATATGTAGATATTACTATGACCGTAAAATTGATTCGGTTTCTATTTTCTTTGATAATTTAGCCGCAAAATATCCTAATAAGCCTGAGCCTCATATTTTGCGTTCCAAATTATTTGCTTTTGAATATGGATATGATTATGGAGGTATGGATGAATATAACAAATTGACAATTAACCATTTAAAATTAGCCTTAGATATTGATAAAACCAATAAAATAACTCTTTTTGATTTGGCAAAAACTTATTATCGAGACTTCATATTTCCATTAGAAAAAAATATAGATTTGGGTTTCAAAATTAAACATTCTCAATTATTCAATAAAAAAAACGAATTGAAAAAATCAACATTTGAACACGCTGCCGATAGTGCCTTAGTTTATTTGTACGCCTTATGGAATATTGATGAAGAACAAAAAGATGTTATATATTTCCCAATTCGACAACTTGAATGTTATCTAAACATAAAAGATAAAAGCCCTATTCCTGAAATAAGCGAGAATAATTTTGAAAATTGTTATTTCCCGTCTTGGTATTTTGCCAACCTCAAAAACGATTGGGAATGTAATTATACGATTGATTATCTCTTTAATATTGCATCTTCAAAAAGTACAGGTAAGTGGCTTCAACTTCAACTTTCAGATTTAGACGAACATTGCCTTTATAAATTAGAATTAGGTACAAATGAAATTATTTATCGGTTTACTTGGCTAAGAAGTTTTCACAATCCAATAAGTATAAGAGTTGAAAAAAGAAATGATAATATTATGCTGTATTGGAAAATTGGAGAAGGGGCAGGTGCTTATCAACCGCAAGGAATAAAAAAATCAGAAAAAAAAGAAATACCAATAAAAGCGTGGAACAAATTTGTAAATCTAATTAATAAAGCAAAATTTGAAAGTTTGCCCAATGAAAGCAATACTTTTTTAGTAACAGATGGTGCTAGATGGACAATGGAAAGAAAAACGTCAACAAATTTTAAAGTCCATAATAACAAAATACCAAACGATAAATTTCAAGCAGCGTGTTTATATTTATTAAAATTAACAGATATTGAAGTTAAAGAGAATGATATATATTGAACAGCAATCGTAAATATTATAAAGCCAAATAAAAAATATAATGAATAAAATCAAATACCTTGCACTGTTGAGAGGAATTAATGTGGGTGGCAATAATATTATAAAAATGAATGAATTGAAAAATTTATTTCACGAAACAGGTTTTTCGGATGTTATAACTTATATCCAAAGTGGAAATATTATTTTTAATGCTGTTGAGACAGATAAACAGATATTAATTGAAAAAATTAGAAACAAATTGTTTGAAAAATTAAAAACCGAAATTAATATCGCAATCCTGACATTGTCGGAAATGACGGAAATAATATGTGAAAAACCCGAAAAATTCGGCGAGGATAACTATAATTATAAATATGATGTGGTGTTTTTAATTGAGCCGTTAACGGCAAACGAGGCAATAAAAAAATTTGAGCCAAAAGAAGGCGTCGATAAAATAGAACAGGGGACAAACGTTCTGTATTTTTCGAGATTGCAAGCAGAATATACAAAAAGTCGGCTATCAAAAATTGCAGGGTCATCTATCTATAAAAATATTTCGATACGAAATTGGAATACGACCGAAAAATTATATGAATTAATGAAATAAACGCATACTTAAACTCCTATGACTTTAGCGGAAATTGCCAAATATAGATTTGTAAATCAGCAACTTGCCGACACGGAAATGAAATCGGCTGTTGAAATGGTCGAATGGTTTTGCGCCGTGCAAGCGCAGGAATATGCTCAAACAAAATGGGGATTGGGTTTACGTTTGCCGCATCTTAGTGACAACGAAATTGAGCGCGAACTGAATGATGGCAAAATTTTGCGCACGCACCTACTCCGTCCTACTTGGCATTTTGTTTCGCAAAAGGACATTCGATGGTTGCTGGCTTTGACCGCGCCAAGAGTTCAGGCTGCCAATGCCTATATGTATCGCCGAATGGAATTGGACAACACAGTTTTTAATCGCTGCAACGATATTTTGATTCAAACTTTGCAAAATGGAAATCAACTTACCCGCGACGCTATCAATCAGGAATTTCAAAGGCATAAAATCATTGCCGGCGGAATTCGTTTAACTTGTATAATGATGTATGCCGAGTTGGAAGGGATTATTTGCAGCGGCGCGAGGCAGGACAATAAATTTACTTACGCTTTGCTGGACGAAAGAGTTAAGCATCACAAATCGATGGAAAAAGATGAGGCATTAGCCGAACTCACAACACGGTATTTCAATAGTCGAAACCCCGCAACGGTCAAGGATTTTGCAACTTGGTCGGGGTTGACGCTTACTGACTGCAAAAAAGGTATTGAAATGGTAAAACCACTCTTGCACGCAGAAGTGATTGAGAATCAGGAGTATTTTTTCACTTCGAGCATTGTCCCGACCGACCTGCAATTTGGGCAAATCCATCTTTTGCCAATTTACGACGAATTTATAATGGGTTATAAAGACAGAACTGCGATAATGGCGGAGAAAAATAATGCCACATTTTGTTACGACAGTATGATAATCCTCGATGGGCAAGTAATAGGAACTTGGCGGCGAAGCATCGCAAAAAACGAAATTGATTTATGTCTTAATTTTTTCAAACCGCTGACCGACAAGCAGAGCAAGGCACTTGGCAAAACTGTTTGCAGGCTCAGCCAATTTGCAAATATGAAAGTGAAGAAACAATCCTAAAAAAAAAAACGGTAAAACCTTTGAATTATTGGGTTTTACCACTTGCTTATGATTAGTAAAATTAATAGTTTGGAATAAAATCTAAACCTTGTTGGCGGTATTTTGGAAATTTGCGGTCGCTGCTTATTAATGTTAAATTTTCAGAAATTGCTTGTGCTATAATTAGGCGGTCGGAAGGGTCATTGTGTCCTTCGACTAATTCGAGCATTGCAAGTGTATTCAGGTGTTCTTTGGTTACATATTTTACACCTATATTTAATGTATTTTCAATAAAATCAAAGACATCTAATTTTTTTGCTCTTTTTCCTATCAATGTTTCTACTTTGTCGTGTTGAACCAAATGTATAAATTCCTTGATACTTTCGGAACTGATATATTTCTCCGGTTCATAATCAAGAATATAACTAACATCATCTGAAATAAATTTATCTTCGACAAGGTTAATAAATAAATTTGTGTCAATTAAATACCTCATAACATTCACTTATTTACAGCCCTACGGTCTAAAACACGGATTATTCCGCCAGGATTATCGCGCCGCCATTGACCGAGTTTTGTTAAAGGTCGAGTTTCTTCTACTCGTTGTGTAGCAGTAGATAAGTGTTTTCTTGATTGATTTGTTGCTGTTTGCATAATGGGATTCCTTTCTTTGGCTTGCGTGTTATAATAAATACAAAAGTAATAATTCTTACACAAATATGCGCAAAAATTATTACTTTTTTTCGTTTGGTTTTTAGGTCTTTATGGTGCTACTCCCACAGTTTGAGAAATAATAAACTGGTGATTTTCATCAAGTTGGAGTGCCTGCAAAAGTTCAGCACCATTAGCCATAGCCCGCTCCACACTGCGTAAACCTTCGGAGGCGCAATAAAGATACACATTCTGGCAACTGTGTCCGGCATCGAGCGAGGCAAACCAAAGTCGTTGGTCGGCAGGCAGGGGGCGGTCGCCATATTTGCCATAATCGGCAATAAACACTAAATTGAGTGCGGCGGTTTTCACAAACTCCTGCATACCTGTCAAATAGCGATAATCGCCTTCGAGAACAGGAATTAATTTGTGGCTTTCGGGTTGATAATAATACGCTCCGTTTTCGAGAAAAGCATAGCATAGAATTGGGAATTTTGCCATTGCCGACGGTACTGTACGAAAACCCTTTTCGGGGCGATTTACGCCATTGGCTGCCCAAAGAATTTCGGATAACTGACGGAGCGAAAGATTTTGACTGCCAAATTGACGGTCGGAATGTCGGTTTTGCATTGCCGTCAGAAGCGGAACTCCGCTAAGAGTGTCGGGCGCAAGAAGTGCAATAGTGTCGAAATTTACAAGTGCAAGCGGCGCATCTTGTTTTGAATTATCTGATTTTGCGCCATTGTTTTGCACACAAGCAAAAGTAAGCACCAGAAGCGGTAAGAGAAAAAACAATTTTTTCATACTTAATAAGTTTTATTGATTAGAATTATAAAAATGAATGATTTGAGTTACGAAGATACGTGATTTTTGTTTAAAATCAAAAAAAAGATTATTTTTGTAAAAAAATATTTAGCATTACACATTATTATAATGAGAATAGATATTATCAGTGCAGTCCCCGAATTGCTTCACAGTCCGCTCAATCACTCAATAATTCAACGTGCCAAGGAAAAAGGTTTGGTGCAAATCGAAGTTCATAATCTGCGCGATTATTCCACCGACCTGCGTCATCGCCGAGTTGACGATTATGCTTTCGGGTTTGCTGCCGGAATGGTGCTGCAAATTGAGCCTGTGGACAGAATTATCACGCATCTCAAAGCGGAACGTAACTACGACGAAGTGATTTATACCTCGCCTGATGGTGAATTGTTTTCGCAAAAAACGGCTAATAATCTGTCGCTTACCCAAAATCTTATTATTTTGTGTGGACATTACAAGGGCATCGACCATCGCATTAGAGAACATTTGATTACGCGCGAAATTTCGGTTGGCGACTATGTCCTCACGGGTGGCGAACTGCCGGCGGCTATAATGACTGATGCTATTGTGCGTTTACTGCCCGG
>JAITXR010000001.1 GCA_031284665.1 Paludibacter sp. | reverse complement strand
TTAATGTAAAATGTGGAATGTAAAATGTAAAATGCACGAAAGGGCGAAGGCGCGAAAGGGCGAAAAAAAACTACTAATTAAGTGATTAACGATTAGTGATTAGTGATTAGTGAAAAGACTACTAATTTGGTAACTTCTCTAACTTCTGTAACTTCTAACTTTTCAAACTACTCAAACTATTCAAACTTCACTCAATTACCATATTATAAAGCATTTGTTGCATTGCTTTTACGTTTTCCGCGTTGAGTTTCGAGGCAAGCCGCTGTTTGTGTTTTAGCAGGGCATCGGGTTTGCAGTTAATCACAATATATATCTGTTCGTTTTTCAAGCCAAGTGCCAGCAGGCAACACAGAATTATATCGCGGTCGGTGAGTTCGCTGTTGATATTACGCAGTTTTTCGGGCAAGGAGTTTAAAGCAGATGTGGCAAATTCAAAAAAATTTCTATTTCCGGCGTTCAGGTGCAGGTTTGTTTTCAGAATATCCACAAGCCGCTGCCGATGTTCGGCTTGAGTATCGGCAGGATTACGTTTTTTTTCGATGCGCAGTTCTGCCTGCGCAATATCGTGCTGCATCTGCAGGCACAAGGCTTCGTACTGTTCCTTAATCTGTTCGCTATAAAGTTTTTTCTGTTCTTTCCGTCTTCTGATATTTCGTTTTTGGATACGGTACATTATCAACCACGATACAGCAAGTGCAATAGCGGCAAACAAAGCAATGCGCCAAATAGTTTGTTTCCGGCTTGCAGCCGCAGTTTTAAACTCGTATGTTTTTCGTACTTCCGCCAAATGCGGCTGTCGCATTATTGCTGCTACCGAATCCGCACATTCCTGATGTTTGTGTAAGTATTCAATAAATTTATCGGTTTTTTTAATCCATGCCACATTTCCAAGTACAGCATAACAATTTTCGAGTATATATGGATTGTCTGTATGTTTAAGGGTTTCTTCGGCATAGATTACGGCAGAGTCGTAACGCTCGGTTTCAAAATAAATTTCAGCCAACAGTTCGTTGCGCATTGCCGGTTGGTATTTTACCATCGGATAGCGCAGACTGTTTTGCAAATACACGGCAGCCGAATCAAAAATATCTGCGGCGTGATACATTCGCCCTGTCTCCTGCAAAACTTGCCCTGTAAATGTCGAGTCAAGACTTTGCCGTTGCGCCTGCCTGAGAAAAATCAATGCAGAATCGTAATCGGCAGCAGCCGTATAAGTATATGCTAATCTTACAAGCGCCTCATTTTCACCTTTAAGATAGCCTGCTTGGCGAAAATACTCCACACTTTTTTTCTGTTCAGCCCGCCCATTACCGTTGTTGTCCTGAAAACTCATAATATCTCCCAAACTGCTGTATATTTTGCCCATCAGCACTATGTTTTTGCCTTTATTAAGCATTGCTCCCCGCTCGGCTTCGAGTAGCATTTCGGCAGCATCGTCGTACTGTTCGCTTTGCAGATAAAGCAATGCCTTGTAATAGCAGGCGTGGCTCAGGTCGTTAAAATTCCGGCGCACGCGGTAATATTCTACGGCAAGACTTATCAAACTGTCGGGTGGCAGCGTGTTTTCGCTTTGGTCGGCGGCATCAAAAAACAGCATTGCATATTTTGCCTTTTCACCGTAGTCGTCGTATTCAAAAGCAGACACATCAATAGAGCGCAAAACATTGTAAGCCGAATCGGGGTTGTCGTTTTCGAGCAAATGCGTTGCACGGCGCATTTTGTTTTGCACATCGGAACATCCGCACAGCGCAATACAAACAAGCACAGCAATATAATATGAAATATGTTTAATATTCATTTTGCATTAATTCTATGATATATTTATTCCCGCAACGCATTGGGGTTTAGATTGGGCGTCAGGCGTTCATCACTTTTCGTCGTGTCTTCTTGTCTTATTGCCGTTCTGTTCACATAAAAGAGCGCTTGCGCTTAATAAATAAACAAGAAGACATCAAGGCAGAAAGGCATTTTTTTATTTACGTCATTTCTTTTTATTTGAAAAATTTTTTATCCCCTACTCGCTAATCGGCTTGCCGCTTGGCTTACCAAGAATGACGGGCTGCGGCTGCTGTTTCGCATCTTATCTTGTTAATCCCAAAATCCTGTAAATCCTGATTCAGATAAATGCGCAATTTCGGGCTGCACAAATTCAATCCGTTTCTTATCATAGTAATCTTAAAAATCATATTAAAATCATTACTTGTCCCGCCAATGCGGGAGTTCAGACACAAAAAAAAAGCGTATCCCTACGCTTTTTTTTATTAACTAAACAAATCTAATCTACAGTTTTTTTATTCCTTTTACTGCATTTTTATCCGTTACTTCGGCGATTGATATTGCGTATCCACCTCCAGCGGCAGATTTTTGTGTAAGTTTTGATTTATTGGTAATCAGCACTTTGCGAATATTGTATGCTTGCGGATTGTCTTTGTAATCTGCTGTTGGGGCATCGGCGTAAATTGTGGCAATATATTGTTTGTCGGCATCCAGAAAGTCGAATTTTATATTTGAGGTAAAGCCTTTTTCGCCACACACATTGCCAACAAACCACGACGAGGATTGCTTTGCGCGGCGTGCTACTGTGATATATTCACCCGGCTCGGCTTCGAGATAATGGCTTTCGTCCCAATCCACAGCCACATCTTTAATAAACTGAAATGCGTCGAGGAAACGCTTGTAATTTTCGAGCATATCGGCAGCCATTTGTATTGGCGACGACATTACAACATACAATGCAAGTTGGTTGCAAATAGTTGAATTACAATGCGAATTGTTATCCGGATTTATTTTTGCGATGTCCATTTCGAAAATTCCGGGCGTGTAGTCCATTGGTCCACCAATAAGGCGTGTAAATGGCAAAATAGTAACGTGGTTAGGCTTGCTGCCTCCAAATGCCTGATATTCAGTGCCGCGTGCTGACTCGTTGCCTATCCAGTTCGGATATGTACGGCAAATTCCGGTAGGGCGTGTTGCCTCGTGAGCATTGACCATTATTTTGTATTCGGCGGCTTTTTGGACTGCGTAAAGGTAATGATTGTTAAGCCATTGACTGTAATGATGTTCGCCGCGCGGGATAATATCGCCCACATAACCACTTTTTACGGCATCGTAACCATTGTTTTTCATAAACTGATATGCGCGGTCTAAATGACGCTCATAATTGCGAATCGACGACGAAGTTTCGTGATGCATAATCATTTTAATGCCTTTTGATGCGGCATATTTATGAATTTCGCTTAAATTGAAATCGGGATAAGGTGTAACAAAATCGAAAACGTAATCCTTTGAGTTGCCAAACCAGTCTTCCCAACCGATATTCCATCCTTCGACCAGCACGGCATCGAAACCGTGAACTGCCGCAAAATCGATATATTCTTTTACGCGGGCAGTATTGGCGGAATGTTTGCCATTGGAACGCACTTTTGAGAAATCTGTTTCGCCTATTTTTACGCTTGGCAAATCGGCAGTGTAAGCCCAAGTGTTGCGGTTTGTAATCAATTCCCACCATACACCAACATATTTTGTGGGTTTAATCCATTGAGTATCAGCAATTTTACAAGGCTCGTTAAGGTTTAAAGTTATATTTGATGCCAAAATTTGGCGAGCGTCGTTACTCACAATTATTGTACGCCAAGGACTTGTGCAAGGCGATTGCAGATGTCCTTTTGTACCGTCGGCATCGGGAGTAAGGTGCGAAGTGAAAGTAAAAGTTTTATCGTCGAGTTGCAGGTGCATACACGAATAGTCAATCAGCGCAGCCTCGTGGATATTGATATACAGACCGTTATCTGTTTTCATTTGTAACGAAGTTTGCACTCCAAGTGGCGAAAAAGGAGTTTGCGAGGCATTTGAAATAATGGAGGCGGCACTCAAACTGCTAATTTCACTTAATCGCGAAATTGTGTAGTCGTATTCCTGCGTGTCGTAGTCGCCGGCAATCCAGTAAGCCCGATGGTCGGCGGTCATTGCAAATTGTGTAAGTTCTTCTTTAATAACGAAATACACAAGATTTTTTTGTTGTGGAAACTCGTAGCGAAAACCAAGTCCGTCGTCGAACAGGCGGAAACGAATTATTATTGTTCTATCTGTGGCAGTTTGATTTAACGTTACGGCAAGTTCGTTGTAATTATTGCGAATGTTGTTTGAGTTGCCCCACACTGGCTGCCAAGTTTGGTCAAACGAAGAAGTTTTGGTATCGACAATTCTAAATCCGCTGAAAAGATTACTTTGCAGACTGTTTGCCTCGCTAAGTCGCTTGACGGGAAAGGATTCGCCAAATTTTATTTCGAGATTTTGCGACACAAGTTCAAAACCTAATGTTGACGGTTTTGTAACTTGTTGCTTGCCATACCATAGTTCGTAAGTGGGCTTGCCATCGTCGGTTAACGAGAAATTTATTGTCAGATTTCCATTTGGCGAAGTTGTTTGTTGAGCAAAAACCAAGTTTGCTGACATTAAAAATACGGTTATTAGTAATTTAAGTTTGTTCATGTTTTTTTAAGTTTAAGTTAAGTAAGTTTATCAAGTTCGTAAAGTTGTCAAGTTGAAGTTACAGAAGTTAGTAAGTTTATCAAGTTCGTAAAGTTATCAAGTTGAAGTTACAGAAGTTAGTAAGTTTATCCGCTCGCGCGGGCTTGCAGCCCGTGTGTTGACTGTTTTATTAAGGCACGGATTGCTTCCACGACAAGTCGGGACACGTCGGAAATACCTATAATGACGTATTTTTGTAATTCGTTGTAAAACAACATATATTGTATTTCGTCGTGTCTTCTTGTCTTATTGCCGTTCTGTTCATATAAAAGAGCGCTTGCGCTTAATAAATAAACAAGAAGACAGAAAGGCAGAAAGGCATTTTTTTATTTACGTCATTTCTTTT
>JAITXR010000406.1 GCA_031284665.1 Paludibacter sp. | reverse complement strand
TTATAGCCATAAGCATAACTTGGATGTTCTCGTTTGCTCAGAATCACGCAGTTTCCGGCACGGTAAAAGATGCTGCCGGCGAGCCGCTAATAGGAGTAAGCGTACAGGAAAAAGGCACTGTCAATGGAACTATTACCGACTCTAACGGTAATTATTCCGTATCGGTAGGACAGCGCTCAACTTTGGTTTTCTCGTATATCGGGTACACAGCCAAAGAAGTAGCGGTTGGCAGTCTTAGCACTCTCAATGTTACTTTGGAAGAAGACAATGCACTACTCGACGAAGTAGTAGTGGTTGGTTACGGCACAATGAAGCGCCGCGACCTTACCGGTTCTGTGGCTTCGGTTACAGGCGAAAAACTTGCCGCTAACCCGGTTACCAATATTGTTCAAGCATTGCAAGGACAACTTCCGGGTGTTACAGTAACTTCTCAGGATGGTCGTCCGGGAGCAACAATGTCGGTGCGTGTACGTGGAGGTGGCTCTATTACACAATCGAACGAACCTCTGTTTGTAGTAGATGGAGTGCAGATGAATAGTATTGACGACATTCCTGCTTCTAATGTCGAAAGTATTGATGTACTGAAAGATGCAGCATCTACTGCAATCTATGGTGCTCGTGGTGCAAACGGAGTAATTCTTGTTACAACCAAACAGGCAAAAGAAGGAAAACCTCAAGTTCGTTATAATGTTTATTATCAAGCAAAACAGAATCCTGAAGTACTGGATGTACTCGATGCTTACGATTATGTATATTGGAACTGGGCATATTCTTCGTCTTATGGTGAAACTTATGGTAAAAATGTGGCTCAATATTTTGGATTAGGTTCCGCTAATGGAAATCATCTGAATGAATATAAAAATGTTACATCACACAATTACATCAACGATTTAATGCGTACTGCAAATTCGTGGAATCACGATTTGTCGCTTGCAGGCGGTAATGCAGGTACAAAATATTATGCATCGCTCAATTATGCCGACGACGAAGGTATTCGTATAAATTCGGATTTCAAGCGTTATAATGCCAACTTCAAAGTAAATCAAAAAATTACCAAAACTTTGTCGTTTGATGTTGATTTGCGTTATGCGCAAATGGTAATTGATGGTAACAATTTTGGTATGGCAACTTCTGTATTTGGTTATCGTCCTATCGACAATCCGCTTGGAGATGGAGATGCAAGTCATCTTGGACTTGGTAGCGGAAACGTAGAAGTAAACAGAAATCCTGTTGATAATATCAATAATTACACAAATATCAACAACCGTCAAAATATTAATGCAAGAGGAACTCTTAACTGGAATATACTCAAAGGGTTAACAGCCAACACTGAACTCTCGCTCCGAGAAAATTGGAGTACAGCAAAATATTGGAATGCCGGTGACCCTAATTTCACATCGTATAGCGAAGCCAGATTAACCAAAGGAGACGGATATTCTGTGCGTTGGGCTACAACCTTAAATTATGATATTCAAGGTTTAGGCAAAGACCACAAGGCATCCATTCTGTTAGGTCACGAATTGCTTAATTCGCATTCGAGTTCGAGTGTGATTGATGGATATGGATATCCGGAAGGCTTTACAATGGATAATGCTTTTGGTATGCTAAATATGACGGCAAACTCACCTTTAACAGGGAAGGATGACCCATCAAAAAAATTAGATAGTTTCAATAATATTATAGGTACTCCAACAAAGAGTGTTTCCGGATTCGGGCGTGCAAACTATGCATATAAAGGACGTTATTTGCTGACACTTACTTTCCGTGCCGATGGCTCTTCAAAGTTCGCTCCAAATCACCAATGGGGATATTTCCCCGCTGCTGCTGCTGCATGGCGTATTTCGGACGAAGAATTTATGGAAAGCACAAAAGGTTGGTTGGATAATTTAAAACTTCGCCTTTCGATTGGTACTTCAGGTGCCGACAATATTGACTCCGGACTTTGGAAAGAAAAATGGACAACAAGCGTTGTTCCCATTGATGGACAAAAAATTATTAGCTATGTTCCTGATGATATGATGGAAAATAGAGATTTGAAATGGGAAACTACTACGTCGCGTAATATTGGTATTGATTACGGATTCTTTAAAAACAAATTACATGGTTCTTTGGATTTGTATTGGAACACAACTTCAAATATTCTGATGAGAGTACCAATTGACCCAACTTTAGGACATTCGTATCAATATCAGAACGTAGGACAAACATCCAACAAAGGTGTTGAATTAGCACTTGGCTGGGATATTATTCGTAAAAAAGATTGGCGTTTGGGAGTTAATCTCACTTACAACTACAACCATAATAATGTAGATAATCTGATTGATGGCGTATTGGTTGATACTCGCACCGATTGGGGTTCGACTATGTCAAAACCGGCTTATGACTATATTATTCGCGTTGGGCAACCGGTAGGTTTAATTCAGGGCTTCAAATCAGCAGGATTTTATACCGTAAACGATTTTACTTACGACCCGACAAGCAAAATTTATACCCTGAAACAAGGAATACCCGACACAAAAAAAGGCGATATTGCAAACTATTCTGCATTAATGCTTTCAGGTTTCAAACTTGCAACAGGTCAAAATGCATTCCCCGGTATGGCTAAGTTTGTTGACACGGATAAGAACGGCATAATAGAAGATGCCGATAAAACCGTTATTGGCAAAGCAATGGCTGAACATAGCGGTGGGCTTACCATCAATGCCGGATATAAAAATATTGATTTTTCGGCAGGCTTTATCTATCAAATCGGAGGAAGTGTATATAATGCCAATGCAATGAACGGTCTGATGGGTAATAAAGACACAGGGTTTGGATACAACCGTCTGGCATTTGTGAAGGATTGCTATCAAGTTTATGACATTGATAATAGTGGTGATATTTATTTGGTTACCGACCCCGATGCTTTGAACGCTATGAATGCCAACAGCAAATATCCATTGAATTTTAGCGAATACGGTATTGTTTCATCCGAATTTATCGAAGATGCATCCTACCTGCGTTTGCAAAATCTAACTTTGGGATATACATTGCCAAAAAGTCTTATGAGCAAACTTCATATCAACAGCATAAGATTATACTTTACAGGTACGAATTTATTCTGCCTCAACAGTTACTCAGGTATTGACCCTGATGTAAATACTCAACCGGGCGGAGTAAGCGGATTCCCGACTCCAAACTACGACTATAATTCTTATCCAAAGGCAAGAACTTATACTTTTGGACTTAATGTAACATTTTAAATAAATAGGAGGATTTCTAAAAATGAAAAAATATTTTAATATAGCAATTTTTACAGTTATCGGATTGACGATAACTTCTTGTTCCGATTTTTTAAATACAAGTTCGCCATCGATAGTAGATAGGGACTTTGTATTTTCCAATCCGGTAACAGCGCAGGCGGCTCTTGTTGGTGCTTATGAGGACTGGCGCGATGCGGCTCAGAACGATTTTTTTGGCGATGGTTTGTTTTACGGCTCGGAAGTAACAGGCTCTGATATTGAGCGTCATCCCGAAGCGTTTTCCAATCAACCAGGTCGTCACTATCCCGAATGTTTATACCAAAATGGTACTTACGCCGGTAATTATGCTCTGCTTTCGTATATGAAAGACCCCGGTCATTATGCCAATATTTATGAAGCAATCGGTAAGGCTAATTTTATTATTGGCTCTATCGAAGCAACAAGCACTTTTGAAAGTATGATTTCGTCAGGCGAGCCATCAACAATGGGTCAATTATACGGCGAAGCAGTTACAATCAGGGCTTGTTGTTACCGTGAACTTATAAAGTACTTTGGCGACGTGCCATTCCAGACGGTTGTTGGTGCAAAAAGCACAGGACTTTCGTCGCGCGACTCTATCTACGATGCTATTATCAAACAACTTATAACCGTAGAACCTATAATGTTCCGTGTAAGCGCAGAAAAAAATAAATTTTCACGCACCGCAGTTCAGGCGTTGATAGGACGTCTTTGCTTGGAAGCAGGAGGTTATCAAGTTCGCCGCAGCGATTTGGGCGCATCTTTTTATGTAGATGGGAACGGCAAAGTATTAACATTTGAAAAATTGGGAACACCCAACAATAACGCCGAATATGGTCGTCGCTCCGATTGGAAAGACCTGTATGCTATTGCCAAAACTTATCTAAAGTTATGCATTGACAATTCCGGTGCTGCTGTTTTTCACGAAACCGACCCGCGCTCTACCGAATCAAACGGTCGTCAGTATAACAATCCTTATCAATATTTTTTCCAACAAATGAACAATAAGGTTTATGCCGATGAATCAATTTATGAATATGCAATGACTCAAGGCTCTTCCGGCAGCAACAATTCACGTACTTATTCTATGGGTAGAGTTTCGTCCGGTGGTAGTTCTAATGCTTTCCCATGCAAGTCTTATGGGCAAGCGCGTATAAATCCTGCTTATTTTTATGGTGTATTTAGCCCTAATGATAAACGCAGAGATGTAAGCGTGGCTGTTACAGGAAGTGATGGTAACGGAGGTGAAAAATTGATTCCATTTGCTCCCGGCTCTGTTGCCAATGGCGGAGGTCTGACATTAAATAAATGGGACGAATGCCGTATGAAAACTCCTTATATAAATGCACAACGTAAAGCAGGTATTAACGGACCATATATTCGTTTAGCAGAAGTGTACTTGGCTTATGCTGAAGCATGTGCTCTTACTAACGACGAAGCAAATGCAAAAGTATATTTGAATAAAATACGCGAACGTGCTTTCCCCGCAGGTCAAGCAAATACCGATGCTTTTATCACTGCAAGCGGAGGCTTATTCAAAGCAGTTATTCAAGAACGTGGATTTGAATTTGCAGGCGAAGGCGACCGTCGCTGGACTTTAATTCGTACCGGTTTGTTGCCCGAAGCAATTAGAGCAATTAAAACCCTAACCAAAGAGATGCTCGATGGTATTGCTGCAAACGGTTATTATACTTTTGCAAATGGAAATACTATTCCTGCTTATATCTGGACAAAAATGGTAGATGCTAAAGCAGAAAAAGGTTTCCGCTTGACAACCCAATGTCCTGCCGGTCAGGAAAATGACCCTATTTTATATCCAGGATGGCGTGGACAAAACGATAATTGGAGAGCAATAGCAACCAGCGCAAATATAACGCCAAATGCAAACTTTAATGACGCCAAAACTAATGTGGCAATCAAAGGATTGTTTTCATATATTGACCCTGCAAGTCCCGAAGCCGCTGCTTTGGAAGCAGATGGATATACAAAACAAGATTGGGGAAAAACATTGGTTACTTACTATGATGAGTATTACACCTACTTGTTCTACGATTACGATTATGTAAAAGCACCTATTTATTTGTGGCCATTTACCGGAAATGTATTGGCAACAGGTGGCTTTGCTAATGGCTACGGTTTTAAACAGGAAAATTAATAACCGTATTATATAAATTAAACCTGACAAAATTTTTAAAAATTTTGTCAGGTTTTTTTATTTCTTCGATGCAAGGATTACCCATTATTCCTCCATCCACACCAAATTATAGTTGTCAGTAGTAATGTAATTTAGCAAAAAATGTTTGTTCGTTGGATTATAAATTGCTGCGATGTTGCCGCTGTGAGCAGGGACAAAAGGTAAAATTCTAAGATTTTCGACAAATTCACCACTCTCGCCGCCAAGTATTTTGTAAAGTGTTTCTTTTGCCGACCAAGCCAACTGCACTTTTGTTAAATCTGATTTATCAAACAGTTCTGCCTGCTCAATTTGACTTAAATATCGCTGATAAAGACGAGCGAAACGCTCTGATTTCATTTCAATGTCAATTCCTACAGCGTGAGTTGAATTAACAATTATTGCCACATAATCGCCACTGTGTGAAATACTTATGTTGCGGGTATCGTCTTTTAACGATGGTTTGCCGTTTTGGTCGTAAACAACAAATGCATCGCCGTTTAATAAAATTTTTAATGCTAATCGGCTGGCAAGAAACTGAAAGCGATGTTTATCGGAATTGATTTTTGCGTAATCAGATTTATAGAACGAAAAATCCGAAAATTGTTTTAGCAATTCTTCGATTGTTTCTTCAATTTTCCAAACGAGAATTTCGCTTTCGACTGATATAAATCGGCGTTCAATCATCGTTTCCACTCAAAACTTTCGACAAGGCGAAACATATCATCGCGGATATACTCGTTCATTGGGGCAATGGAATCGGCATTGGGTTTATTGTCGAAATACAGTGCGGCACGGAAAAAATGATGAATACTGTCGGTTAACACAAATTGCAGCGACGAGGCTGTATTGCCCTCCAAATCGTAGAGAATGCCATAAACACGCGCATCGGGATTTTCATATACTTGCTGGATAATTCCATCGGCTTTTGTAACGTGCTTATAAACATAACGATACGAATCCTCAAGCAATTCCTGCAAATTATTATCAACAACAAAATAACTGCAATGAATTTTGGCATTAAGAGTTTGATAATCAATGTCAATCCAATTTTTTTGAGTAAAATCGCTGCTTTGGGTAATTTTGGCAATGCTCGAAATATCGAAAGAATACGGTAAATTTTGCTGCGTAATTTTCGAGTAACTATGCGCAGGCAAATCAACACGAAAATAGCCGTAAGGCTTTGGTGAATAGTTTTCTTGACAAGCCATCAGCATAAAAGCAAGCAGAAATAAGATATATTTATTTTTCATCTATATAATTTAAAACAGTGATTAACGATTAGTGATTAGTGATTAATACAATAAACAATGTGCCAATATGCCAATTAAGAAATTAAAAAATGAAGAACGGAAACAGTAACATCAGCACGTCATTCTTGGTAAACCAAGCGGCAAGCCGATTAGCGAGTGTATTCCACGAAGCAATTCAGAAAAAATAAACAATGTGCCAATGCGCCAATTAAGAAATTAAAAAATCTTATTAAACAAAAAATCTGGATTGCTTCCCCGATACATCGGGGTAAACTTTGCCTACCATTGACGGGACACACAAGCGCAGCCCTACTAACTGTTCAAACATTCAAACTATTCAAACTTCTTCAACAGTGATTAGTGATGAACTTACAAATTTGGAAACTATCCACTATAAAACTATAAACTATTCCCTCCTCTCGTTTTCTTTTTCAATTCAAAGTCGCGCCCAAGATATTTTTCTCTCACAATAGGATTTTCGGCAAGTTCTTCGGACGTTCCCTGAAACATAATTTTCCCCTCAAAAAGCATATAAGCGCGGTCGGTAATGGTCAGGGTTTCGTCCACATTATGGTCGGTTATCAGGATGCCGATATTTTTATCTTTTAGTTTCCACACAATATCCTGAATATCCTGCACCGCGATTGGGTCAACACCGGCAAAAGGCTCGTCGAGCATAATAAAACGTGGCTCAATAGCCAAGCAGCGGGCAATCTCGGTACGTCGCCGCTCGCCACCGGACAGACGGTCGCCAATGTTTTTGCGCACATGCCCCAGATTAAATTCCATAATTAGCGATTCGAGTTTCTGACGTTGATATTCTTTGCTAAACTTTGTCATCTCGAGTACTGAAATAATATTATCTTCGACCGACATTTTGCGAAAAACCGATGCCTCTTGCGCCAGATAGCCAATTCCCAATTGTGCGCGTCGATATACCGGCAAGCGAGTTATATCTTTATCATCAAGAAATATTTTCCCCGCATTTGGAGGAACAAGTCCTGTGGTCATATAAAAAGTTGTAGTTTTACCCGCGCCGTTCGGTCCGAGCAAACCAACTATTTCGCCTTGCCGGACATTTATCGATACGTCGTTCACAACCGTGCGCTGACCGTATTTTTTGTATAAATGTTGGGTATAAAGAGTTTTTAGTTCAGTGGTCATTAATATGTTTTTTTTATTATTAACTCTAACAGGGTTTTAAACCCTGTTAGAGTGAGTGCAAAATTAATTTTTTATTTTTTAATAAATTCTATATAGGTATAAAAATAAATCATATATTGCGTACCCCGACATATCGGGGCAGGCTCTACGGCACGCCAAACATAATGGCAATACTTTTTCTACCAATATGAAGTGCCTAACGGCACAAAAGCACAGTCAATTTTCAACTCTTGATTAAAATTAACCATTTATCATTAATCATTAATCACTATTTTATGATTTTTGCCGTTCTATTTCCCACATGCACCAAATACACACCTGTTGCCAAACTGCTAATATCGATTTGCGGTAACGACAAGGTCGCCTCTACGGACAA
>JAITXR010000356.1 GCA_031284665.1 Paludibacter sp. | reverse complement strand
GACAAAACAAAAATAATACTAACAAATCTAACAACCAAAATATGCAAAAAAAAATAGCATCACTTTTGTCCACTTGAACAAAAGATATAAAAAATAGCATCACTTTTGTCCTTTAAACCGAAAATTGTATATTCGGAAAAATAACACTAAAATTACTCTTCCAAAGCACTGATTATTTCAGAAATTGAACTATATCCGTGTCGTTCGAGATAATCATTAATTCCATCAATAATTTGGCAAGTAATCGTTGGGTCAACAAAATTAGCAGTTCCAACTTGAATTGCAGATGCTCCGGCAAGAAAAAATTCTATAGCATCCGCAGCATTCATAATTCCACCAAGTCCGATTACAGGGATATTTACGGCTTTTGCAACTTGCCACACCATTCGTAAAGCAATCGGTTTGACGGCAGCACCGGACAGTCCGCCTGTAATGGTCGAAAGTATCGGGCGACGTGTTTCGGAATTAATAGCCATTCCTAACAACGTGTTAATCAGCGAAATAGAATCTGCACCCGCATCTTCGGCAGCGCGCGCTATTTCCGCTATATCGGTAACATTTGGCGACAGTTTGACTATCAGCGTTTTATCATAAACTTTCCGCACAGCCGAAATCACCGTTTGAGCCGATTTGCAAGATGTTCCAAACGCCATACCGCCCTGCTTTACATTTGGGCAAGAAATATTCAGTTCGATTGCCGGAATATTCGATAACGAATTTACACGTTCGGCAGTTGCAACATAATCATCAACACACGAGCCGGAAACATTTACAATAATATTGGTATCAATATCTTTGATTGTTGGATAAATTTGTTTAATAAAGTAATCAACGCCTTTATTTTGAAGTCCGACAGCGTTTAACATTCCCGACGGCGTTTCAGCCATACGAGGATACGGATTTCCTTGACGCGAGTTGAGAGTTGTGCCTTTTACAATAATTGCACCCAACCGCGA
This sequence comes from Paludibacter sp., assembly GCA_031284665.1. Taxonomy (GTDB): domain Bacteria; phylum Bacteroidota; class Bacteroidia; order Bacteroidales; family Paludibacteraceae; genus JAITXR01. The sequence continues at coordinate 3,231 of JAITXR010000356.1, read as the reverse complement.
AATGTCGATGAAATCGGAAAATTCTGTGCCATAACCAAATGTGCCGGATGCCGTCATTACCGGATTTTTCAGTTGTAAATTACCTATTTTAATCTTTAAATTTGCCATTATTTATTAATCGTTATTCCATTTTATATCATTAATATTGAACACAGGACCATCGCTGCATACGCATTTATGCCCATCAACCGTATTTGTTACGCAACACAAACAAGCACCAATACCACAAGCCATCGTGTTTTCGAGCGATATTTGGCAGTCGATATTTTTTTGGCAGGCATATTGCCCTACGGCTTTCATCATTGGCGTGGGACCACAACAATAAATTTTATCGAATTTTTCGTTTGCCAAAATCGAGTGCTGAGTTACATAACCGCGTTCTCCTGCCGAGCCATCTTCAGTTGTAAAATAAACTTTGCCATAATCAGCAAAATCATTGACTAATAACAAGTTATCAGCCGACCGACCGCCAATTAAAATTGTAATGCAGCAATTAAGTTTTGCAAGTTCGGCAGCCAGAAAAAGCAACGGCGCAACACCAACTCCGCCGCCAATCAAAAGCACTTTTTGGGTAAAATCGCCGGGCAAAGTAAAACCGTTTCCGAGCGGAAAAAGCAAATTAAGATTGTCATTTTCGCGCAATTCACATAGTTTTTGAGTGCCTTTACCAACTTTTTGAACTAAAAGCCACAATTCATTTTTTGTATAATCGACAAAATTTACAGAAATCGGACGACGTAAAAAAACATCGGATGTACCGTCAATTCGTAATTCGGCAAACTGCCCGGGAATAATTGTTGGTAGCGCAGAATTTGACGACAATTTAAGCAAATGCGTTTGGCTGTTGATAGCAGTATTTTGAATAACCGCCAAATTGGATATGTATTTTTTTATTGCCATAATCTATTTTTTATGCAAAAATAGCAAAAAATATTTATTGACACAAATTTATACAACTTGCAATTCTTGATAAGTGCTGTCGGAATAATAGACAATTATTTTTTTTAGAATTTTGTTCTCTTTTATTACCGGCAACGGAAGTTCGGGTTTTTGCTCAGCGATGCTTGGAATTTCAATTTTTGGAACATCATTTTGCCGATTTTCGGTGAAATTAACAATTTCTTTCTCTTTTGTTGAAATTTCCGCTACGTTTTTGGGCGTTACTTCAGCAGCGGAAGTAGTTGATTTTTCGCTATTTTCGTCGAAATTAAGGGTCAACAACTGCTCCTGAGAATCAGTTTTTTCTTCCGGCATCGAGTCAATGTCAAGAAAAAGCCATTCAGTATCAATGTGTGGAAATTTTGTTTTAATTTTTTGCAAGATTTTTAGGCTTGGCATTGTTTTTCCACTTAGTATGTTCGATAATGTAGCCATATCAATTCCTGTGGCAGCGCAGAACGCCGAATTGTTACTGATTCCTACGTTCTTCATTATCTTTTCAATTTTGCTTTTGTAAATTTCTTTGGTTTCCATATTGATTTACATTTATAAATAATTTATGCAAAGATAAAATTTATATTTATAAAACGCAAATCATTTACAAACATAAATTCGCTTTGTAAGTGTAAATTATTTTACTATTATAAATAATGCACCCTAATCGCCAAATGGATTAGTATTATAGTATAATTATCTTAAAATCAATTATTAACAACAAAAACTATATATATAAAGTGCTTATTTAATTTTAATGCATTATTATACTGATTATCAATGATATAATCTATATATTTTATAAAAAATACGCATTGTTTTATAAATATAAAATAATTATATAAATTACTACTTCATATTTAATGTGTATTTTATTGGTTATCAACTATATATCTATCGAAAATTACATAAAAATATCGAAGTTGAAACACTAATTTATAAATATAAATTTACGCTATAAACGTCAAAATAAAATTTAAATTTATCGTTTTATTTTTATAAATAATTGCAATTTACTCAATTTATAATTATAAAATCATTGCGTTTTACTTTTATAAAACTTAAATTTGTTTATTTTTATAAATATAAAATCGTCCGGAGTATTATGTAATGCTTAATCAAAATAACTATTGTAATTCCAGGCGATATTTCAGACAAAAAAGTTGCGTGTAAACTTTTATGCCGTTTACACGCAACTTTATGTGATAGAGAATTCAATCCCCTTTTTTGTGGTTTTTACGAATTTTTTATTTATTTATATCTATAAATTTGTCTATATCATCAATGGTATATTGCGAGCCTGTGGTGTGCAAAGCACCGTAAGCATCAATTACATAGTTCAATACGCCAAATTTTACAAAAAGCAAATATACTTGTTTGCCTGTTAAACCCTTTGCTCTTCTGTAAATTTCGATACAATATGCCAAAAATTTTGTTTTATCATTCATATTACTTTCGTATATGTAATTTTACCTGTGGTTAATTCTTCGTCCAATAAAGTATATAATGTAGGAACGCTCAATTGCCACAATTTACTTTCTTCTGCTTCCAACATTTCATAAAATTCGGAATTATAAAGTAAATCAGCCGCCTCTTTAATACCTATATTGCGCTCACTTTCAATAGTTTGAAGTAGTCTGCCACTAAGAATCATTAATATACCCGAAAACTTTTTATCTTCCATTTTTCACCTCCTTACTTGTGTCAAGAAAATCTGTATAAATCAGAAACGACAATGCTTTTTCGCTCTTAAATACATATTGATTATATAGTTTTTTAATTTTCAAAGCTGCTAATGTTTGTTCTCTGGTAAGTGTTCCATCTTCAAAAAGTACTAATGTCGTAAATATATCGTCATTAGCCACCGCCCCTATAACCATATCATATTCTATTCCTGTGTAGGTATTTCTGCGATTTTGAACTACAAAATCCAACCAATCTTCATTTGCCGATGTAAACTCTAAAATATTCAATTCTTTTCGTATTGCAATATCATCAAGGGTATAAATCCCAACATATTGCGTGTTAGTTTTTGTCCTTAACATTACCTTTCTGGAAAAATTAACGGCTTGTTCTTGATTCGTAGTTGTGTAAAATCCTGCTCCAAAATCCAAACTTCGTGCTTGATTAATCAGTTTAGGCTGTTGTACAAGTATATTACTTCCGTGGTATAGTATCATTATTTTATCTTTGAATATCTTTACAAAGATATATTTTTTTTTATAAATATCAAAATACCTACAAAAACCTATCAATATTTCAAAAAAAAACTGAACTCCATATAAAATATGAAATTCA
>JAITXR010000353.1 GCA_031284665.1 Paludibacter sp. | reverse complement strand
TGAAAATTATAGGATTAACTAACGACCCTCGCAATGTTGTACTTGCCTGCAATCGCGGACAATCGCTTGGGGCAAAGGGAAATTTTACGATGTTCAGTTTTAAAGGTAACGACCTCGTTTTTGCAAATCTTACAATTGGAAATTATTGTAATGTGGATTTAGATTTTCCGCTAAAATCATCGTTAAGTCGTCCAAAACGCTCATCCACAGTTGTTCAGGCGCAACTTGCTTTTGTCGAAGGCGACCGTATTGAGGCGCATAACTGCCATTTTCTCAGTCGATTGAATACCTGCAATTTAAGTGGTGGCAAACGAACACTTTTCGACCGCTGCCATGTTGAATGTACCGATGATGCTCTGGCTACGGGCGTTTATCTTAACTGTACTTTCGGATTTTATTCGTCAAAACCTTTTGGTGGAACTCGCGGTACAGGCTCGGTGATGCTTAACTGTGATTTTGATGTTCGGCAGGGCGAGCGACAATATTTTACCAAAGTGCAAGGTCAAGTGGCTGTGGTGAATAGTCGCTATCATTCTAAAAATCAGAATATTTATATTGGCTGGAATCAAAATCCGACCGATAATTTTCGTGGTTATCAGTCGAATGTAACGCTCAACGGACAGCCAATAATTATTAATGCCGATAAACCCGAAATAACCGTAGATATGACCGGCAAACGAATTTTAGATGCCTATTGCTTTGAATATCAGGGGAAAATTTATTATAATACATATAATCTGCTTTGTGGCGACGACGACTGGGATCCTATGGGAATAAAAGAAATTGTGCGCGCTGCCGAAAAAGAACGAGTGATTTCGCTAACAGGCATCGCCACGCAAATGCTGTTTCAACCGGCTGTGGCAAGTACCGAAACATCAGTATCGGATGCTAAACTGCAAGTGATTTATAATCGTTTTGGAAATTTTCCCGATAAAACTGCTCGTAATGCTGAATATAAAGCACTTGGCGAGGAAAAAAATTATTATTATCTCGATGTCAAAAAAAATGTAGCAACAGTCAGCGGACGGAATTTTAGCAATGATGCAAAGCGGCTGATTTTACAAGCCTCAATTCACGAAGGATTAGAGGCGGCGGCAGTTGTAGATGTACTTCCAAAAACCAAAGCGGCGCCCGAGTTTATTACTTTACCGACGATTAAAGAAAATTCTGCCGATAAGTCGCTGAATGTCAATTATCAAATAGAATTACTTAGTCAGTCCGACAATTCGATTATTACCTGGTATCGTTTCAAAGATAAAACGGCAAGCGATACAATTGCGGTAAAAGTAAGTCGCAATGGCAATCCTGAGTTGCAATATCCGCTCACTCAAAACGATGTTGGTTATTATATTGCTGTAAAAGTTGAGCCGCGCCACAAAAATTCGTTAACCGGCGAAAGCAAATTTGCATTTACCAACAAAACAATCACGGCACGACAAGTTAAAACGCAAAATATCTCTACCGATTTTCACGATTTTCCAATTCTCCCACAAGATAAAATTCTTGCCGGTTTTTGGACACTCGACGTTTATTCGCCGGTTGATAATACTGATTATGAGTGGAATAAAAATCGGCGGAATACAGCAAATTCTTGGATATACGGCAAAGGTGCTGATGGTGCTGCCGCTATTTCGGGGCTAATTCCGTTAGTCAAAGGCTCGCGCCTGCTGTTTACCCCTGTTGAAAAAAAATATGACGATATGCGAATTTACTTGCAGGCAAATCCCTGTAAAACTGCGGCTCAGGGTTTTGGAATGGCGGGGCAATATCTGGATATTTTTATCAAATTCGACAATCAAACAATGTCCGGCTACGCATTGCGCATTATCCGCACTACAAAATCGGCGCGGGCGGTAGATTTTCTTATCATTAAATACGAAAACGGACAAGTAACCCCTGTTACTGAGCCTGTTACAACAACTGCATTTCTTACTGCCTGTAAAATCAATATTGAAGTGCAAAAAGATATTTTGCGTGTTCACGCCGAAACTACTGCCAATAAAGAAGGTGATGATTATCCCAATACTGTTAATATTCAGACCATAATTTCGCATAATACTTTTGGTGGTGCAGGCTTGTTTTTTACATCTTCGGGCGGAACAAACAGTACTGTATTCGACAAAATGGAAATTGAATGGGGAAAATAAAATAATTAATTGACAATGGGTAATTGATAATTGATAAAATCAGAACTTTAAACAGTCTCATATCTTGATACTCAATACTCAATACTTGATACTTAATACTTACATCTAAAAAAAATAAAACAATGAAACACAAATTAGTAATCGCATTTATTTTGCTCAGTATGGGAGCAAGCGCACAAACTTTTACTTTGCCGGTATGGGAAGGCAAAGTTCCAAACTCGAATGGCATTACCGAGCCGGAAATTACATCTGAAACCGGAAGAGTAAGCAATGTCTCAATACCACAACTTTACGTGTATTTGCCTGAAAATAAGCCAAATGCACCATTTGTAATAATTTGTCCGGGAGGCGGGTATGTCCGTTTGTCGATTGACCACGAAGGACACGAAGTTGCACGTTGGCTCAACAGTATTGGTGTGGCTGCCGCAGTTTTGAAATATCGAATGCCAAACGGACACCACGAAGTGCCGTTAAGCGACGCTCAGCAGGCAATAAAACTTGTAAGGCAAAACAGTAAAAAGTGGAATATTGACCCGAAAAAAATAGGAATTTCAGGTTTTTCGGCAGGTGGACATCTGGCGGCAACGGCTGCCACGCTTTTTACAGATTCTGTGGAACGACCTGATTTTGCGGTGCTTTTTTATGCCGTAGTAAGTATGGATAGTACGGTAACTCATCGCGGCTCGTCGGCTATGATGTTTGGAAAAAGCATTACTCCCGAACTTATAAAACGTTACAGTGCAGAGAAAAACGTGTCGGCTGCAACTCCACCAACACTATTGTTTTTGAGCGATAACGACCGCACTGTGCCGTCGGTGAACAGCGTAGAATTTTACAAGCAACTTAAACAAAATAATATTCCTGCCTCGATGTATGTTTTTCCCGTCGGAGGACACGGCTGGGGAATGAATACTACTTTTCGCTATCACGAGGAAATGAAAACACTTTTCGAGAAGTGGCTGATTGACAATAAGATATTAGGGGAAAATTGACAATTGACAATTGATATTGGAAGTGGAGAGTGGAGAGTGTCTCGCTCTCCACTTGTGCGTCGAGTTAATAGGAATGTAGCAACCCTAAATAACTAAATATTAAGAAGTAATGGTGCTCAGATTACAAATTCGAGCAAGTGAGTTTCATTCATCAAAATTATATACTTGGTATTTGTGATGCGTATTCAAATTAGAATTAAACTTGCCTATTGAGGTTAGCAGAAGTTCTTTATAATCCTCTACTTGTGTAGGTTTAACATACACATTTCCAGACTTGTAAAACAATTCTGTGTTTTTAATTATTTTTTGGCACTCACGATAGTATTGTTCAAAATCATCACGATTATTATAAATAATATCAAGGCTTTTATTGCTGCAACATTCATATCTATAATTATACAAATCTTTATTTTCAAGTTTATTTGTAATAGCAACTGAATGAGTAACATCATCAATAATATTGATATTTAGAGTATCATATATGTTTCCCGTTTTTTCAACAAAAATATCATTTTTATCCAATATCCTTTTTGATATTATTACATAAACAATTTTTATTCGTTCCGGCATTGGTGCTTCGCCACAAGGAGGACTAAAGGGTGGTATTTCTAATTTATACACCACTGCGCACAATACCGGCTTATCTATTTTTTTCTCTCGTTTACAAGAATTTAAAAATATGCAAGTAACAGATGTAAGAGTAATTATAAAAACAAGTAAAATTTTACTCCTAATTTCATAAATCTTTCTTTTCATATTTCGGTTTTTTTTGTCATTTTATTGAGAGCAATAATTTAATAGAATAAGGTTTTGCCAAGTCCCGCAGGGACGACACTTTATTATCCGTTGGCTTCAGCCTACGGATGAGGCACAGCACGCACCTAAGTCCCGCAGGGACGACACTTGACTATCTGCCCCAATCACGCTCATCTAAATTAATACCCATTTCTTTGATAAATGCAATGTATTCATCTCTGAATGTTGTTGTTTTATGGTGCTCCTGTTGATTAATTATATAGTTGATTATCTGTTGCTTATCCTCTATACTTTTTGACAATGCAGCATATCCTTCGCCCCATGCCACAAATTTTTCAAATCCATCTTGTGTTTTAATAATTTTACTTGAAGAGCCTTTCAATGTTTGCATAAACTCTGATAATGAGACTGTTGCAGGCATAGTAAAAAGTATATGTACATGGTCGGGCATTGAATTGATACGGTAAAGATAGCCTCCTTTGCTTGTAATGATACCCCACATTTCTTGATACAGAAATTTTATTCTGTCGTCTGCGGGTAGTGTTTGTTCGCTTTTATATGTGCGAACTACGGCGTGAATAAGTAGGTTGACGTAACTCATAATGTATTGTTTTAAGTGTCGTCCCTGCGGGACTTATGTCTGGTTATACTTTTTTCCGTAGGCTAAAGCCAACGGTTAATAAAATGCTGTCCCTGCGGGACAATATGCACTAATATCGCTTGTAGCATCTCATATAATTATCCTTATATCCTGATGCAAAGCATACTGCTAATAAAATGCTATTCCCCGACACGTCAAAGCAATGCAGTTTTGCCCAAAATACTCAACTATATTTAAAATTCGGATGTAAAATGGAAACGAATATCTTTGAAATCGTTTTGCGCCATTTGCAGCACATAACCCGAATCGGCAAGAAAAACATCGCGACCTTCTTTGTCTATTGCCATATATTGCGCTTTCCGCTTTTTAAAATGCTCAAGTTCGGTGGCATTATCGCTTTCAATCCAACAAGCCTTGTGCAACGATAAATTTTCCCAACGACATTGCGCTCCATACTCGTGCAGCAGTCGATATTGAATTACTTCAAATTGCAACTGCCCAACTGTACCAATAATTTTACGATTATTGTATTGATTTATAAACATTTGAGCCACGCCTTCGTCCATTAGTTGATTTATGCCTTTTTCTAACTGCTTGGTTTTCATTGGGTCAGCATTTTCAATGTATTTAAACATTTCGGGCGAAAAACTCGGAAGTCCCTTGAAATGAATATCTTCGCCGGATGTAAGCGTATCGCCGATTTTGAAAGTTCCGCTATCGGGCAAACCAACTATATCGCCTGCAAACGCCTCATCCACAGTCTCTTTCTTCTGCGCCATAAATGCGGTAGGTGCTGAAAATTTCAACATTTTACCGTGCCTGATATGCTTATAATTCACATTGCGCTCAAATTTTCCTGAACAAATTTTCACAAAAGCAATGCAACTGCGATGATTTGGATCCATATTGGCGTGAATTTTGAAAACAAAGCCCGAAAAATTTTCTTCATACGGATTTATCTCACGTTCAAGTGTTTGCACCGCTCGAGGCGAAGGCGCAATTTCGACAAAGCAGTCCAAAAGTTCCTTAACGCCAAAATTATTTAGAGCCGAGCCATAAAACACAGGCGCAAGTTCGCCCGCCAAGTAACGCTCCACATCAAAAGGATTATAGACACCGGCGATAATTTCAAGGTCGTCGCGCAATTTTGCAGCATCTCGCTCGCCGACAAGCGTATCGAGTTCGCGGGAATTAATATCTTCCAACTGCACCGACTCGCTGATTGTCTGCTTATTAGGAGTATAAAGTTCGAGATTTTGCTTGTAGATATTATAAACTCCCTTAAACTGAAATCCCTGATTTATGGGGAAAGTCAGGGGGCGCACCGCGATTTTTAGTTCGGCTTCAAGTTCGTCGAGCAAATCAAAAGGGTCTTTACCTTCGCGATCCATTTTGTTTACAAAAATCATTACCGGAGTTTTGCGCATTCGGCACACTTCCATCAGTTTACGTGTCTGACTTTCAACACCTTTGGCAGTATCCACCACAATAATTACGCTATCCACAGCCGTAAGCGTACGATAAGTATCTTCGGCAAAATCTTGGTGTCCGGGAGTATCTAATATGTTGATTTTATAGCCGTTATATTCAAAACCCATAACCGAAGTGGCAACCGAAATTCCACGTTGTTTTTCGATTTCCATCCAGTCGGAAGTAGCAGTTTTGCGGATTTTGTTCGATTTCACTGCGCCGGCAATATGAATAGCACCGCCAAAAAGCAGTAATTTTTCGGTTAAAGTAGTTTTTCCTGCATCAGGGTGTGAAATTATTGCAAAAGTGCGACGGCGTTGTATTTCTGATTCGTACATTATTTTGTTGTCTTTTATTAGTTTAGTCCAAAACCTGTTAGGATTGAATAACCACAAAGTAAATTAAGCTACGCTAAATTTTAATTAATTTGCAATTAACTAAAAACTCTGTGAGGTTTATTGAAAAATTGCGGGGCAAAATTAGTAAAAATTTAAATCGAATATGCAATATGATTTGCATTCGTTCTATATTGATGTAAACTCTACATATAAATTAAGCGATGCATACAATCTTGCCTGTACACTTTCAGTTTTAATGTGTATTTTTTTCGAGATTGAAAATAACTGTAATCCAATTGATAAATCCTATAA
>JAITXR010000259.1 GCA_031284665.1 Paludibacter sp. | reverse complement strand
AAATTTTTTCAAACAATGGTTTCAAATCCTCTTCTCGGTACATTTTTCCACGCTGTAGGTGGAGCGTCGGCATCGGCTTGTTATTTGCCAAGTAATAAAACACGTCAATGGTCGTGGGGCAGTTTTTGGCTTGTGCAGTCGGTTTTTGCATGGCTTATTACGCCTTTGTTGGTGGGATATTTTACTGTTCCCGATTTTTTTCAGATATTGGCTGTTGCGCCTCGGCAGGTTGTGTTTAACGCCTTTATTTTAGGGGCAGTTTACGGTTTTGGCGGAATGTCGTTTGGCTTTGCTATTCAAAAAATTGGTTATTCGCTCACTTACTCTATCAGCATTGGGCTTTCGGCGGTTTTAGGCACAATCACTCCATTGCTGCTGCACGGCACTATTAGCGAATATTTTTCCCGACAAGGCAGCGGTTTTGTGATTGTCGGAATGATTGTGGCTGTAATTGGAATTTGCTTTGTTGGTTGGGCTGGATATGGAAAAGAAAAGGACTTGGGCGAGCGAAAATCAGACAAAAAATTTAACATGTCGGCTGGCTTACTGCTTGCTATTGTAGGAGGTTTGCTGTCGGCGGTTTTCAATATTTCGCTCGAGGCAGGGCAGCCAATTTCGGATATTGCCGCTGCTCACGGTGCAGGTAATTTTGAAGGTAATGCCAAACTTATTGTTTCCACTTCGGGTTGTTTTGTGGTCAATCTTGTGTGGTTTATAGTGGCGGGGATTAGAAATAAAACTCTGCGAGAATTTACTGCGGCAAGTGGCATTTCAGCAAGTCAACGTACAAAAAATTCATTATGGTCGGCATTAGCAGGCGTGATGTGGTGCGGTCAGTTCTTTTTCTACGGACTTGGACACGTAAATATGGGAAATTTCCAATTTATCAGTTGGGTGTTGCATATGTCGATGTTGATATTTTTCAGTTACGGAGTTGGGCTGATAATGAAAGAATGGAAAAATGTATCGAAAAAAAGTTATGCTTTGCTTATTACTGCAATGCTGCTGCTGCTTGTGTCGGCAGTAATTATATCGTATGGCAGTTGGTATGGTGAACGGGTTTTGCAATAATTGATTGAAGCATACAGATAGAAAAACCGTATATAAGCAAAAACTGCTCACATACGGTTTTTTTATAAAGTATTTCAATAGTTATTCAACTGTAATTTTGCCTGTTAGCAATTTTGCGCCCGACAAATCAATTACATTTACAATATAAACGCCCGACATAATTCCGTCAATTTTTACCTTATTAATACCCGAATCCAAAGTTTTGGTTTGGCGAAGAATTAATTTACCTTCGGCACTGTAAACTGCAATAGTAGCATTGTTTATCGTGCTGTTCGACACAAGATTGAAAAAGCGGTCTTGTTTGATAAAAGTCGGCGAAAGCGATACCGAAATGTCGGTTAAAAGATTTTGCGGTTTTGTCCTGAAAAAGTTTGCACTTGCCAAGTCGTAAGTAGGTGTAGTATTTTCGCCTGCAAAACTTGCTTGCAAACCATTCAAATCGGTATAATACAGTCCTTTAGGTTGGGAAGATGCAAGTACAATTTTATTGTCGTCGGTTACTGCGGCGGCATTCACTGTATATCCTTCGGGCAGATTTGAAACTCGCCCAACGTATTCTGATACAAGTGTTTGCGGATTAATTTTAACCACATAACCAAAAGCGGTGAAAACGTACAAGTTACCTTCTTGGTCGGCAATCATATCGCCACCATACGAGGCGCGTTTTTCGGCATCGGCAGCAAAAATTGCGCTAAATCCTTCGATTGCTCCCAGAAACTCAATCCGTTCGTTTTTGTCAATTCTAATCAGTTGAGTTCCGGCATTATTCAATGCGTAAATCGAGCCATCAGGTGTCGAAGTCATACGCGCATACAATGCTTGTTCGCTATATTCCAGCGATGGATTTTCGATGTCAATGGTTTGCATTTTGCCATTTTTTAATGCGATATATACCTGAGTACCAAGCATATTCATTGTAATAATATCGCCATAGAGATTTACTGCCATCGCAGCAAGGTAGGAAGGCGACGACAAGTCGCACGAGCAATTATTGGTATTACTGCTTCCTTGCACTTTTTGCGGTAAAAGCGAGTTTTTTGTAAAAAGAATAGTTTCTTCGCCGGAATTTTTCATTTTCAGCGATTTAACTTCCTGAAAATTAATGTATTTCACATTTTCCTGACCTGCTGCCATATAAATTTGAGCAGAGGTTTTAGTTGTAATTGCGCCAAAAACAAAGGCGGCAAGCAATAAAAGTACGATTTTTTTCATAATTAACCTTTTTTTTAGTAGTTTGATAATCAATTTGTAATTTATTTCGTGCAAATTTATATAAATATTTATAAATAAAAAAGAATTATCGATTTTTTTTGTGTTAAAAGATAAATATTTTTTTGAATTAGTGAGTTTGAGGAGTTTGAGAGGTTATTTTTTAGTTAATAGTTAATAGTTAATAGTGAATAGTTGACAGTTAATAGTTTACAAATTAGTAGTCTTTTTCGCGCCTTCGCCCTTTCGCGCATTTTGCATTTTACATTAATTTTTACATTTCTACATTTCTTAATTCCTACATTTTCTGAATCGTAAACCCTAATTTAATTAGTTTTTCGCGTATTGATTTTTCAATATTTTTGCAAGAAATTGTGTAAGCCGGAAATTCGCGCCTTACGGGATAATCGCCACGTAGTTTCTCAAAATCGGCTACATTGCTGCGTAACTCACTGTCGTCGAGCCTAATATCGTAAGTGTGTAAAATTGCTTTGGCGAGGATTTGCTGCTCCGACAACCCATTTCCATCAATTTCGAATAATGGCTGTGTGGGCGGCTCAACGCCTGCCGCTTGCCAATTTTCAAGCCCTAAATTAAAAAAATTACTTACAGCCTCCACGCTCATTTGCGTTCCTTTGGCTTTGCCATCTTTTGAATATCCTGCAATATGCGGCGTGGCTAAAGTTGTGGCAGCAAGTAATTCAAGGTCGAGCGACGGCTCATTTTCCCAACAGTCGCAAACAAAGTCGGAAATAATTCCATTTTTCAGGGCATTTTTTACTGCTTGGGTTTCGCTAACTTCGCCACGACACGAATTGATTATTATCGGTTTATGTTTTAGATTTTCAAAAAAACTGTCGTTTACCAAATGATAAGTTGCATCTTGCCCATTGTAGTTTAGTGGAACGTGAAAAGTGATTATATCTGCCTGATTTATAATTGTTTGTAAATCTACAAATTTTTCGCTGCCTTCTGCTCGCTCGCGCGGAGGGTCGTTGAGCAAAACGCGCATTCCGAGAATTTCGGCAATTCGTGCTACTTTACTTCCCACATTGCCAACTCCCACTACGCCTATTGTTTTGTGGCTCAAATCCCAATTTTTCTGTTCGGCAAGCACTATCAAAGCCGACGCAATATATTGTTCAACTGATTTGGAGTTGCAGCCCGGCGCGTTAGTCCAAGTAATGCCTGCTGCGTGGCAATAATCGCTGTCAATATGGTCGTAACCTATTGTGGCTGTGGCAATAAAGCGAACTTTGGAGCCTGCCAGCAAATTTTCGTTACAAATAGTGCGAGTGCGGGTAATTATTGCATCGGCATCTTTAACGATTTCGGGCGTTGTGCGACTTCCGGCAAGGTAAATTGTTTCAGCCACAGGCTC
>JAITXR010000317.1 GCA_031284665.1 Paludibacter sp. | reverse complement strand
GTCAGGTTGTCGTTGTCGGCAAGCGTAAAAGCAAATTTCAGCAAGACGAAAAGTCCAATTGCTGCCAAATAATATGCTATGTTCTTGTTTATCTGCATTGTTTTGAAATTTCATTTGCAAAAGTAACAAAATTTACTGCACCGCCAAATCCCCATAAAAGTCCGTCAGCACAACTGTATTCCTTAATTCGCCGAAACTGCCTAAAAACGTGGATTTTTCACTTCCGCCTCCCAATTTTCTCACTCCACCGTTACCGATTTTGCTAAGTTTCGGGGTTGGTCAACGTCTGTTCCTTTGACTACTGCAATGTGGTAAGCCATTAGTTGTAAGGGAATTGCGGCAAGTAACGGCACTAAACATTCTTCGGTTTCGGGGATGCTGATAGTGTAATCCGACAGTCGTTTTACTTCCGTGTCGCCTTGTGTTACAATCGAAATTATTTTGCCTTTTCGCGCTTTGATTTCCTGAATATTGCTCAACACTTTTTCGTACATTCCCGCGTTTGGCGCAAGCACAACCACCGGCATTTCCTGACTGATAAGGGCAATTGGTCCGTGTTTCATTTCGGCTGCCGGATAACCTTCGGCGTGGATGTAGGATATTTCTTTAAGTTTTAGCGCACCTTCGAGTGCCACCGGATAATTATAACCTCTGCCGAGATAAATAAAATTTTGTGCGTAAGTAAAAGTTTTGGCAAACTGGGCAATCGTATCGTTTTGGCTCAATATATCTGTTATTTTATCAGGGATTTTGCCAAGTTCCGACACTATTTTCAGATATTTTTCGTCGCAAAGTGTGCCTTTTTCTTTCCCGATAAGCAGCGCAAGCATAGTAAGTACTGTAACTTGTGCGGTAAAGGCTTTTGTGGAGGCAACGCCAATTTCCGGACCAACGTGAGTGTAGCAGCCCGAATGTGTATTGCGCGGAATCGACGACCCCACAACGTTACAAATTCCAAAAATAAATGCTCCTTTCGATTTTGCAAGTTCTACGGCAGCAAGCGTATCAGCCGTTTCGCCACTTTGCGAAATTGCAATTACAATGTCGTTTGGCGAAATTACGGGTTTGCGATAACGAAATTCCGACGAGTATTCCACTTCGACCGGAATCCGTGCAAATTCTTCGATAGCGTATTTTCCTATCAAACCGGCGTGCCACGATGTTCCGCAGGCGGTAATAATAATGCGCCCGGCGTTCAAAAATTTGTCCTTATTGTCGATAAATCCCGAAAGTGCAATGTTGTTTTTCTCTATATTCACTCTTCCGCGCATACTGTCGCTCAGGGTTTTAGGTTGCTCAAAAATTTCTTTTAACATAAAGTGCGGATAACCTCCTTTTTCGAGTTGTGTCAAAGTCATTTCAAGTTTTTTAATTTCCGGCGTTTTTTCAACATTGCTTATTGTCTTGATTTTTAATTCTTTACCTCTTTCGAGTTTTACAATTTCTTCATCGCCGATGTAAACTACCTGATTGGTATATTCCACAATTGGAGTGGCGTCGGAGGCAAGAAAAAACTCGTCGTCGCCAATACCCACCACAAGCGGACTGCCTTTTCGTGCGCCGATAAGCACATTGGGATTACTTTTTTCGACAACGGCAATTGCATAAGCCCCAATTACTTGACTTAAAGCAAGTTGCACAGCAGTAAAAAGGTCAGTGCCATTTGTTTTTTTTATAAATTCTATCAATTGCACCAACACTTCCGTATCGGTCTGACTGCGAAAATGAAAGCCGTGTTCAATTAAACTCTGTTTTAACAAAGCATAATTTTCGATAATTCCGTTATGAATTATTGCCAATTCCTCCGATTGCGAAAAGTGAGGATGCGCATTTACCTGATTTGGCTCGCCGTGAGTTGCCCAGCGTGTGTGCGCTATGCCGATTGTGCCTTTGGTGTCCTGCTGTGAGGCAAAACGCTCTAAATCAGCAACTTTGCCTTTGGCTTTATAAACATTAAGTTCACCGTTTTCGTTAATTAACGCAACTCCGGCACTGTCGTATCCACGATATTCGAGCCGATGAAGACCTTTGATTATGACAGGATATGCCTGCCGTGTTCCTATGTAACCTACTATGCCGCACATATTTATAATGTATAATGAAAATTGTAAAATGTGAAATATCCCCGATAACTATTGGGAATAAAATGTGAAATATTCCCAATAAAAACATAGGGAATAATTGTATAATGAATAACTATTTTAAACTCGTTCTATTATCTTTATTGCAAATTATTTACGCAAAATTCTAATTTTTAATTATTTTTTCAATCATAAAATTTTGTAGAACAAAATTTAACGCATCTTACATTCCGTAGGAATGTGTCGCTCGGTAGAAAATGCGCCACCCCTATATCTTGCATCCCGTTAGGGATGCGACCTTTGAACGTTGGATGCATTCCTACGGAATGCAGGTGTGTTTTGTTCATTATTTCTACTCCCGACACGTCGGGATAAACTACGCGGTAATCCCTAACGGGATTAAAAACCGCAATATACTGTTTATTTACAGCAAATTATAAAAATATGTCGATGGTAGAAATCTAAAAATAACCACTCAAACTCCTCAAACTCTTCAAACTTCTCCCGACATTCTCACAATCGTTCGTCCTTTAAGTTGTCCGTTCAGTATTTTATTAACAGCGGCGGGGATTTCGGCGAGTGTTATTTCGTTGTAAATATTCAATAAATGTTGAGGTTTCCATTCGTTTGCAAGTTTTGTCCAAAGTGGCAGCCTGAGTTCCGAAGGATAATTTTGCGCCGAAATTCCGATTAACGTTATTCCCCTCAAAATAAATGGGAAAACGCTCATATTCAACGATGTACCCGACACACTTCCGCAAGTTGTAACTGCTCCGAGCGGTTTAAGTGTTTTTAAAATTCGCTCTAAAATTCGTCCTCCCACAGTATCAATAGCACCTGCATATTGAGCCGAAAGTATGGGTCGTTTGTCGTCTTGTTCAAACTCACTGCGAGCGATAACTTCTTTTGCACCAAGTGTTTGCAAAAATTCACTTTCTGCCGTTTTTCCCGAAACAGCCGTAACCTCGTAACCCAATTTTGTAAGCAACGACAACGCTACCGACCCAACTCCGCCACTTGCACCGCTTACAACAATTTTTCCATCCTGCGGTTTTACAAGTTCCGTAAGACGACTAAGCGAAATTGCGGCTGTAAAGCCTGCTGTTCCGATTATCATTGCCTCTTTAAGTGAAAGATTTTCAGGAAGATGCACAGCCCACTCGGCTGGTACGCGAATATATTGCCCAAAACCTCCGGCGGTGTTCATTCCCAAATCGTAGCCGGTAACTATAACTTTGTCACCTGCCGAAAAGTCAGACGACGTGGAAGTTTCGACCACTCCGGCAGCATCAATTCCCGGCGTATGCGGATATTGTTTTGTAACGCCTTTGTTGCCTGTAACCGAAAGCGCATCCTTGTAGTTAAGCGAGGAATAATGAACTTTTACCAGCAATTCGCCTGCCGGTAAACTATTGGTATCGAGCGTTTTAATATGTGGAAAATAATTGCCGTCGCTCTCTTCAACAACTATTGCGTCGTATTTCATTTGTTTATAATCGTATATTGTATGGTATAACAAAAAAACGCCGAAGAAATTCTTCAACGTTATTTTTCAGATTTTCACTGTGCTAACTTCTTGGCAGCCGGACTTTCGTCGCTCATCGAGCACGAGCCGTTGAAAACTGCATTTGGCTCAATTACAAGCACTTTTGTTTTGATTGTGCCTTTAATTTTGGCTGTTCCGCGCAGCGAAAGAGTATCGCTTGCAATAATATCACCCTCTACTTTTCCAAAAATTTCAGCGTTGGCGCAGGATATTGTTCCAAGTAATGAGCCACTCGCTCCAATTACTACTTTTCCTTTGCAAGTGATTTCGCCGTCAACTGAGCCGTCGATTCTAAAATCGCTGTCAGCCTCTATTTTACCGATAATTTTACTGCCGCTACTCAACGAATTGTACGACATTCCGGAATTGTTAATAATCTCTTTTGCCATAAAATTTTATGTTTATTTTTTTTTGATGCCCAAAGGTATTGTTTTTTTTGCAATAAAAAAAATAATTACTACTTTAAATAATTCAAACACTAATTTACACAGATTTAACCCGCTGGCGCGGATTTGCAATCCGTGCTTGTATAATGCTAATAATCAGATATTTGTCAGCATTGCAATTACACAGCGGCGCGAGAGGATTGTCTGAACTATGATTTTAATATGATTTTTTTGATTACTATGATAAGATACGAATTGCGCTTGTGTATCCCGCCATTTATTGTCTTTACGCCGTTTTGTAAACGCCACTACGGACAATACCGTGCTCCTTTACCACCACCTAATATGCCCAAACGCATACAATCTGAAAGTAACAAATACAATTATTGGTGCGCCAATTACAATACCAATAGTTAAGTATTTAAGTACTGTATATTTGAATTTTGGCAGGTTATACAATCGTTTTGCTATTTGTTCAACATCATAGATTCTATAATATCGTATTCTAAAAATAATATAACTAAATAAAGATGCGATAATAGATATAAAGAATGAATTATTTACGTTTTTAACTGCCCATAAACTAAATACGTTATCGTAAATAATTCCTAAAATACAAAGTAAGGCAACTGCTAAAAAGCCTATATACACAACAATAAATGATAAAGCACTGTGTTTTGCATCTTCTTCGCATCTTTTTATTTTTGTATGCAGAAATTTGTAAACCTGCCAGAAAAACATATCGAATATTAACATAACTATAACTCTAAATTTATTAATAACAAGTTGGTAAAAAGCCCCGTTTGGCGCAAGTTTGCAACTTGTGCCTGTAACAATTAGCCCAAAGTTATAAACTTTTATTGTTTTTAGTCCAAGTTGAAAACTTGAACTATACACCTTAATCGCATACTTGCGACTAATG
>JAITXR010000252.1 GCA_031284665.1 Paludibacter sp. | reverse complement strand
GGAGCGACCGACCTTGTGAAATTGAAATTCAAAAATATTTACGCCCGCTTTATGAATCGCGACGACCTGACGGCTGACGAACAAGCGGCTTTTGGTGGCGAATCGGGATATACAAGTTTTAAATCAAACATCAGCAAAACTAAACTAAATGAAAATGACTTTTACAACGAAAGTCAGCAGGCAGCAATCCCCAATAATTATGATTTGACACCGTTTTAAATATAGTTTGAGCAGTTTGAATGTTTGAGTGTGTTGAAGTTAAAGAAGTTAGTGGAAGTTAGGGAAGTTATCGTGAGTAGCAAACTAAACGCGTCATTCTTGGTAAACCAAGCGGCAAGTCGATTAGCGAGGGTATTTCCAGACGTGTCCCGACTTGTCGTGGAAGCAATCCAGAAATTAGTTAATAGTTAATAGTGAATAGTGAAAAACTACTAATTTGGCAACCTCTCAAACTATTCAAACCTCTCAAACAATTAACCATTAACCATTATCTATCACAGGTATTGCGCAGTATAACTTTTTTTGCAGTTTACAAGCGCATCGGGTGTGCCTTCAAATACGATATTGCCACCGCCCTCGCCACCTTCGAGCCCCAAGTCGATTATATGGTCGGCACATTTAATAACCTCCATATTATGCTCAATTATTATTACGGTATGTCCTCTGTCAATCAGCGCATTAAACGATTTCAGGAGAGTTTTAATGTCGTGAAAATGCAGTCCGGTTGTAGGCTCGTCGAATACAAAAATTATTGGCTCACTGCGTTCGTTTGCCAAAAACGATGCAAGTTTCACCCGTTGACTTTCGCCGCCCGAAAGCGTACTGCTGCTTTGCCCAAGTTTGATGTATCCCAAACCCACATCCTGTAAAGGTTTAAGACGTTTTATAATTCGTTTTTCAACATTTCCTTTTCCATTTTCAAAAAATTCCATTGCCTGATTAACAGTCATTTCTAAAATATCGTAAATATTCTGTCCGTTGTATAAAACTTCGAGAATATCAGCCTTAAAACGTTTCCCGTGGCAATGTTCACATTCCAGCACGAGGTCAGCCATAAATTGCATTTCGACAGTTACAGTGCCTTCGCCCTGACATTCTTCGCATCGCCCGCCATCGGTATTAAACGAGAAATGCGACGCCTTATATCCCATCTGGCGAGAAAGTTGCTGCTCGGCAAAAAGAGTGCGAATTTCGTCAAAAACTTTGAGATAAGTTGCCGGATTTGAGCGCGTGGATTTACCAATCGGGTTTTGGTCAACCAATTCAATATCGCTTACCAAATGCGTGCTGCCGCTTAAATTTGCAAATTGTCCACTACGCTCGGCAGTCCCGCCATAGAGTTTTTTCAAAGCGGGATAAAACACAGTTTTCAGCAATGTCGATTTGCCGGAGCCGCTCACGCCGGTAATCACAGTCATCACATTTAAAGGAAATTTAACGCTGAGATTTTTCAAATTATTTTCGCATGCTCCCGAAATTTCGATATAATTATTCCATTTTCGCCGCAGTTTTGGAGTTTCGATTTTCTCTTTTCCCAACAGATATTTTAAGGTAAACGAACGTTCGGCGCGTGGGTCGTTCAGCAAATCAAAGTTATCAGTTGCCGGCGGTTTACCTTCAAAAACCACTTCGCCGCCAAGTCGCCCCGCAAGAGGTCCAATATCGATAATATAATCGGAGGCGCGCATTATTTTTTCGTCGTGCTCCACCACTACAACTGTGTTTCCGATGTCGCGCAACTGTTTCAACACGCCGATAAGCCGGTCAGTATCACGAGGATGCAACCCGATACTTGGCTCGTCGAGAATGTAGAGCGAACCAACCAAACTGCTGCCCAGCGAAGTTACAAGATTTATCCGCTGACTTTCGCCGCCCGATAGCGAATTTGACAAACGATTAAGGGTCAAATAACCCAAACCTACATCGAGTAGAAATTTTATGCGCTTAGTAATTTCGGTTAATAGCCGTTTGGCAATCACTGTATCGATGGGATTAAATGTAAGATTGTCAAAAAATTTATTCAGATTTTCGATAGGCAGCATTACAAGTTCCGAAATTGTATGTCCATCAATTTTTATATAATTTGCTTCTTTTTTGAGCCTGCTGCCGCCGCAATCCGGGCAAACGGTTTTTCCCCTGTAACGCGCCAGCATTACCCGATATTGAATTTTGTACTGATTTTCGTCTAAATATTTAAAAAAAGCGGTTAATCCCTTAAAATATCGATTACCTGTCCAAAGCAATTTGCGCTGTTTGTCAGTCAGTTGATAGTAAGGTTTATGAATTGGGAAATCAAATTTTTCAGCCGAATAAATCAGTTCATTTTTCCATTCGCTCATCGTTTCGCCACGCCACGCCACAATAGCATCCTGATAAATGGACAGCGATTTGTTGGGTATTACCAAATCCTCGTCGATTCCGATAACTTTCCCAAAACCCTCGCACAGAGGGCAAGCACCAAGCGGATTGTTGAAACTGAAAGTGTTAACCGAAGGCGTTTCGAAAGTTATCCCATCGGCTTCGAAACGTTTTGAAAATCTCAACATTTCGGCTGAATTATCGTCGGCATTTTTCAGAAAACACAGCGATTCTCCTTCCATAAAAGCACTTTCGACCGAGTCGGTCAAGCGATTTCTAAACTCTTCGCTTTGTTCCACCACGCAGCGGTCGATAAGAATAAATAATTTTTCGGCTGTTATCCCACTCGCATTTGCCTCGTATGATTCAATAAAATCGCTTATATTTTCAATTTTATCGTTCACAAACACACGGCTATATCCCTGAATTAACAAATTTTGTAATCGTTGAACGATTGTTTGTTCAGGACGTAAAACAAAAGGACTGAGGAGTAGTAAACGAGTGGAAACAGGAAAATTCAAAGCCGCTTGCACCACACTTTCTGCCTCGTATTTTTTTACTTCAAGCCCCGAAACAGGCGAAAAAATATGCCCTACACGAGCAAAAAGGATTTTGAGATATTCGTAAATTTCGGTCGAAGTGCCAACCGTAGAGCGCGGATTGCGCGTATTTACCTTTTGTTCGATGGCAATAGCGGGAGGAATGCCTTTTATAAAATCGACTTCGGGTTTGTTCATTCGCCCCAAAAACTGACGCGCATACGACGACAAACTCTCAACATAACGCCGCTGACCCTCGGCATAAAGAGTATCGAAAGCAAGCGACGATTTCCCCGACCCCGACACTCCGGTGATAACTACAAGTTTATTGCGCGGAATTTCAACATCTATATTTTTCAGGTTATGCACCCGCGCTTTTTTTATAACTATTGTTTTGTTCATATTTATTGCGACTTCAAATTATTTTTTTGGAGATGCAAAAATACAATTTTTGGAGTAATAATTTATATGTTTTTTAGAATAATGAATAAAGAGTAAAGACTTTCCGCATTAGTAGTCTTTTTGCGATTTTTATTTCATACTCTATATTTTATTGTCTATTTGTTCTGTGATTTATGGTTTTATTTATTCGCATTGTTTGGTGTTAAAATAAAAACAAACGATTAATCACGATTCCATTATTCTCGTATTTTTTATTATATACTTATCGGA
>JAITXR010000300.1 GCA_031284665.1 Paludibacter sp. | reverse complement strand
GATAGTGGAAAGACAAAGCTTTCTAATATCTTGATACTCAATACTCATATCTTGATACTTGATACTTGATACTTGATAATTTGGCAACAATGTCTAATATCTAATAATCTCATATCTTGATACTTGATACTTGATACTCATATCTCAATACTCACATCTCACAGTCTCGTATTTTAGAGTTTAATAAGTTTATCTACAATAGGTTTTGCTTGGTGATTACGGTCAAAAAGCAGTGGATAGTTTGTTCTGCCGCGAACGGGATAATCGTTTAACCACGAACTGCCATCGTCCACACCCCAAAGTGTAACGCGGTCGATTTTATCAGCATATTTTTTGAAAAGTCCGAAAAATTGCAAATAGCGATTTTCAAGTTTTTGATATACCGAATCGGGCAATGCTTCGGTGTACGGATTCAATTCCTGCTGATATTCAAGCGATGCGCTAACATCGGCACCAAAATTTTGTTTTGTAGGCAGCACGTTAATATCAAATTCGGTAATATTTACCTTGCAACCTAAATCGGTAAATGCCACGAGCGATTTTTCAAATTCTTCAAATTCAGGATAATCCAAACCGATATGTCCTTGCATCCCGATAGCCGTAATTTTAATGCCTTCGTTCTGCAAATTTTTGATTAATCGCACCACACCGTCGCGTTTTGTGGGGATAGCCATCGAATAGTCGTTGTAATACAGTTCGGCGTTGGGGTCGGCTTCGTGGGCAAATTTGTAAGCCAAAGTCAGATAATCTTCACCTATTATTTGCAAAAATTTTGAATTACGCAATGTGCCGTCGTCGTTTACGGCTTCGTTTACCACATCGTAACCTTTAATTTTGCCTTTATAGCGGCTCATTATGGTATAAATATGCGTTTTCATACGCTCGATAAGGACATCGCGCGACACATCGTAATCTTTCAGAAGTTCATTAAAAACTTCGCGTGGCGCATTTGCTTTAATCAAGGAATCGACAAGCACACGCTGCAAAACGCCGTTGTGTATCGAATCGCTAAAAAACCAATTTGGCGCCTGACTGTGCCATACGAGGCAATGCCCAATAATTGCCATTTTGTTGTCAACACCAAATTGTACAAAGCGGTCGGCATCGTCCCAAAAGAATTGCCCTTCGGCGGGTTGAATTAATCCGCTTTTCATACAATTTTCGGCTACAACCGACGAAAAATGTTGTTTGACGATTTCGGCAGATTGTAAATCTTTTTCTGACGAAATATCGGTATTAATGGCTACACCGATAAGAAAATCGTTTTTGTAAGCCGATTTGAGAGTTGGTTTAGCGCACGAAATTGTAATGAGCGCAGATAACACAATGATTGAGAATAATTTAAGATTTTTCATATATCCAAGAAATTAAAAGTTTTATGTTTTATGTTAAATAATTGTTGTTTTTATTGTTGACGTTTTTCTTCGATTTCGATACCGTATTGTATTAATTCATCGTCGGTTAGATTATAACGCGAAACTATGAATATCAAAACCAAAACCAAAAATCCGGGAATTGCTCCCAAAATCAGACGAATGCCAAACAGGGCAGCATCGCCTTGAATAGCCAAATCGGCATTAAAGCCGGTTATAGAAAGGATAATTCCGGGAACAAATCCGCCAAGAGCAAGCCCAAATTTGAAGAAAAAGCCAATCAACGCATTCGCAATACCCGAAATACGTTTGCCACTTTTCCATTCGCCGTAAGTAATTGCCTCGGGAATAAGCGACCATATAAATGCTCCGACTACACAGAAACCTATCGAACGAACTGTCTGCGCCGCAAAAATCAGAGTAACATTACTTGCCGGCAGCACAAACAAACCAAGATAGCCTACAAATGAAATTCCAAGCGAAAGATATAGAAGTCCTTTTTTGCCAAACTGCTTGCGCAACATAGGCATAAAAGGCAAAATGGCAAGAGCCGGTAAAGCCGAAATAACATTGTAAAGTCCCACCAAGTTTTCGTTGCCGATATTATATTTTATAAAATATGTACCCGCCGAATTTCCAATAGCCATAATTCCAAATGCGGTAATAAATATAAACGAAAGGATTACGAGCGGAGGATTATTTTTCAGTTCGGTAAACAAATCGGAGATTTTCACTTTTGCCGAATCGGCTTTTGAGATTACCACGCGCTCTTTTGTTCCCCAAAACGAAAATATCAGAGCCGCAAAACCAACAACTCCATATATAATAATTGTCGAAAGCCAACCGCCACGCGCTTCGGGAGTGTCCATTGTGCCTGCAAAAGCAATTACAATAGTAGGAACTCCGTAAGTTATAGCCACTTGCGCAACGTTCACAAGCCACATTCGGGTGGTGGTAAGGATTGTGATTTCGTGCTGGTCGCGAGTGAGGGCGGCGTTAAGCGCACCAAAAGGCACATTTACTGTGGTGTAAACCATCGAAAGTGCAACATAAGTTACGCAGGCATATACTTCTTTGCCTACTTTGCCAAAATCGGGTACTACGAAACATAAAACCATTAGAGCAGTCAATGGTAGAGCCATTATAAGCATCCAACCACGATATTTGCCAAAGCGCGTAGAATATCGGTCAATCAATGCTCCAAGAATTGGATCCCACACAGCGTCTATAATTCTTACTCCAAGAAACATTGCTGCTGCAAATGCCGGATTAAGCCCGTAAACATTAGTGTAAAAAAACAATAAATAAGTAGTAACCGTTTGATAGATAAAATTTTGCGCCATATCGCCCGAGCCAAAAGCAATTCGCTCAAGCCACGATAGTTTGTAAAATCCTTTCTTTTCCGACAAAGAAATTGTTGAGTT
>JAITXR010000280.1 GCA_031284665.1 Paludibacter sp. | reverse complement strand
CAAGCGCATTTTAAATGCCCACAATGGATTTATTTTTATTAATAAATCCATTATTTTTCAATAAAAAGTACTTATATTTGTCAAAAAATTTCAACTAAAAAGCAATGCCGTATATATTAATAATCGACGACGAGCGCAGTATTCGCAATACCTTAAAAGATATTTTTGAATTTGAAAAATATCAGGTTGCAACTGCCGAAAATGGGAAACAAGGTTTGGATTTGATTGAAAATACAAAATTCGACCTTATTTTTTCGGACATCAAAATGCCGGAATTAGATGGTATGGAGTTGCTCGATAAACTTATAGAACGCGAAATCGAAACCCCAACCGTGATGATTTCAGGGCATGGAAATATCGAAATTGCTGTGGAATGTATTAAAAAAGGGGCTTTCGATTTTATAGAAAAACCTCTTGACCTTAACCGTTTGCTCGTTACCGTTCGCAATGCGCTCGATAAAGGAAAACTGATTGCCGAAACCAAAACCCTTAAAAGACGTTTCGCATCGCAATATCAAATGATAGGTCAATCGCCTGCTATAGAGCGAGTTCGCCAAATGGTAGAGCGTGTTGCGCCAACCGATGCGCGAGTGCTGATAACCGGCGAAAATGGTACGGGAAAAGAAATTGTGGCTCGGCTGCTTTACGAACAAAGTAACCGCTCGGCTGCTGCTTTTGTGGAAGTAAATTGCGCCGCAATCCCAAGCGAACTTATCGAAAGTGAACTTTTTGGGCACGAAAAAGGCTCGTTTACGTCGGCAATTAAACAGCGAATAGGAAAATTTGAACAAGCCGATAATGGCACTATTTTTCTCGACGAAATTGGCGATATGAGTCTCTCGGCTCAAACAAAAGTGCTGCGAGTGTTGCAAGAATCGGAACTTACGCGCGTGGGTAGCGACAAATCGCTCAAAGTGAATGTGCGAGTATTGGCGGCAACTAACAAAAATTTACGCGCCGAAATTGATAAAGGAAATTTCCGCGAAGACCTTTTTCATCGTCTGAATGTAATTCCAATTCACGTTCCAAGTCTCAACGAACGAACGGAAGATATTCCGCTGTTAATAGATTATTTTTGCGAACAAATTTGCGGCGAACAACGGATTGCTCTCAAAACATTTTCGCAGCAGGCAGTCAGCCAACTTACTATGCGTCAATGGACAGGCAATATCCGCGAACTGCGAAATGTGGTCGAACGGCTTATTATTCTTGGCGGACAAGAAATTACACAACAAGATATTGAAACTTTTGTATAAACTTTTATTAAATTTACAAGTCAAAAAAAACGGGAAAAATTGATAATTGATAATTGATAATGGATAATTGAATAGGTACTAACTTCTTTAACTTCAATCTTTATACTTTACAAACTTTATAACTTCTAACTTCTATCTTCTAACTTTCTTTATTATGAAACACAAATTTCTTGTTACCATTCTTTGCTGCTTATTTATTAGTTTACACACACAAGCAGACCCTACACTTCCTGCACGTCAAATGGAAGCACTTAATCGCGGACTTGTAGCCGTAAAAAGCGGCAATAACACTTACTTGTCGTGGCGCTTGCTTGGCACAGATGCCGACACTACTTATTTCAAAATTTACAAAAACAACGCGCTTGTAAAAACCACTACTGCAGCCGAAGCCACAAACTACACTTCGACAGGCTATGCTGCGAGCGATAAATTCAAAGTGGAAGCATACGCAGGCACTCAGTTGCTCGACAGTTCAAAAAGCATTTTGCCTTGGGCGCAACAGTATCTTGCCGTACAACTCGACCGCCCTGCCGGTGGCACTACTCCTCCAAATGTTACACATCCCGGTACTGCGAATGGGACAGCCACAAACTACCCTAACGGAGAATCTTATACTTATACGCCAAACGATTGCAGTGTGGGCGATGTGGATGGCGATGGCGAATACGAAATTATTGTAAAATGGGATCCAAGTAATTCAAAAGATAATTCGCAAACAGGTATTACCGGCAATGTATATTTGGATGCCTATAAATTGGACGGAACAAGACTTTGGCGTGTTGATTTAGGCAGAAACATTCGTGCCGGAGCGCATTATACACAATTTTTGGTTTACGACTTCGACGGCGATGGCAAAGCCGAAGTAGTTTGTCGCACTGCCCCGGGTACTGTTGATGGACTTGGACATAATGTATTACTTGGAAGTGATAGTCCTACTGCCGATTATCGTAATCTTGCGTTAAACACTTCCGGCAATAGTCGTTGCGGATTTGTACTTTCAGGTCCCGAATATCTTACTCTTTTTGATGGCGAAACCGGCGAAAATATTCATTCTGTGCCATTCAGTCCGGCACGTGGCTCGGTAAGCGGTTGGGGCGATAGTTACGGTAATCGTGTGGATAGATTTTTGGCGTGCGTTGCCTATCTTGATGGCGTGCATCCAAGCGCAGTAATGTGTCGCGGATATTATAACAAAGCCTGTCTTACGGCTTATGATGTTGTAAATAAACAACTTGTACAACGTTGGGCTTA
>JAITXR010000241.1 GCA_031284665.1 Paludibacter sp. | reverse complement strand
ATGTAAGAATGAACGATGGCAATAATAAAAAAATCAAAGCAAACGTTTCGGTGGGCTTAATTTCGTCGAAACTGAATGTCGAAGGTCCTTTGTTTTCCGAAAAAACTACTTTTAATGTTTCGCTCAGGCGCACGTATTTTGATCTTTTGATAAAACCTGTTTTGTGGTATATGAAAAGTTATCAAGAATTTGACAAACTGAATGCCGGTTATTATTTTTACGATTTTAATGCAAAAATCAGTCATAAATTCGACGATAAAAACCGTCTGTATGCAAGTTTTTATTCCGGCGACGATGCTATTTATGTAAACGTTAAAGAATCCGGAAAATCTATTAAAGATGGGTATAAATACGAAAACAGTTTTTCGCAAAAAATAGATTGGAAATGGGGAAATTTACTCGCCGTGCTGCGCTGGAACAGAGTGCTTGACAGCAAACTTTTTATGGACGTTACCGCCAATTACACTCGTTATCGCCAAGATATGGGAATTGGGAGCAAAGAGAAAGACTTATCAACTAACCCCAAATACTTTAATTACAGTTCCGATGCTTCGCTGAAATACAAGTCGGGTATCGACGATTATTCCACCCGCATCGAGTTTGATTACTCGCCCAATCCCGACCACGATATTAAATTTGGTGTCAATCCCGTAATGCACACATTCCGCCCGGGAGTGCAGGTGGCAAAAGAAAATTCTAATTTCGGAAAAATGGATACTATAATGGGAAATCAGAATATCTCGGCATTTGAAATTGCAATGTATGCCGAGGATAATTACGCTCTGAATAGTTTTACAAAAATTAATTTTGGTTTGCATTATTCCGGTTTTAACGTTCAGGGCAAATATTACAACTCGCTGCAACCGCGTTTCAGCGGGCGACTGCTGCTTTCCGATAAATTTTCGCTCAAAGCGGGTTATGCCTATATGTCGCAATATATTCATCTGCTGTCGAACAACAATATCAGTTTGCCCACCGACCTTTGGGTACCTGTTACCAAGCGAATAAAGCCAATGATTTCGCAACAGGCGTCGCTCGGGGCATTCTATAATCTTAAAAATTTATTCGACATTTCAATCGAAGGTTATTACAAGGAAATGAATAACCAGATTGAGTACAAGGATGGCGCAACATTCCTCGACCCCAGCAGCAAATGGGAAGATAAAGTGGCAACGGGACGCGGCTGGGCTTACGGCGTAGAGTTTTTGGTTCAGAAAACACTTGGGAATACTACCGGATGGGTTGGTTACACGTGGTCAAAATCCGAACGTTTGTTCGACCGCGCGGGCGAAGTGCTTAATTTTGGGCAGGTTTTTCCCGCAAAATACGACCGCAGGCACGATATAAATATCGTACTTTCGCACAAGTTTAGCGAAAAAATCGACGTCTCGGGAACTTGGGTTTACAGCAGCGGGAACTGTGGTACGCTGGCTGTGCAGGAATACTCAACTCCGTTTAACATCGAGGATTATAATTACTATTATGATCAAAACAATAATCCATACAAAAACTATTGGGAAAGCAGTTTGTCGCATGTCGAAAAACGAAATAATTATCGTTTTCCGGCTTATCACCGCTTGGATTTAGGCATTAATTTCCATAAAAAGAGAAAATACGGCACTCGCACTTGGAATATCAGCGTTTACAATGCGTACAATAATATGAATCCGTTTATGGTTTACTCCGGTTACAATTACGATATGCTTGGAGGAGGCGATGGACGAAAAACATTAATGAAAGTTACCGTATTTACTCTAATTCCTTCTGTCAGTTACACTTATAAATTCGAATAAATTATGAAAAAATTATTTAACATACTGTTGCTCTTACCGGTACTCGCGCTGTTTCAATGCGAAAACCCGATAGATTTCGACTTCGACCTTGTAGAAAGCAAATTAGTACTTCACGCGCTGCTTACACCCTCCGAAAATGTATCAGTGCAACTGTCGGCAAGTCGCTTTTTTCTCGACGAAAGCAATACGTTCCGCAAAATTAATAACGCCACTATACTGCTTTTTAGAGATGATGTGATAATCGACACTTTACATCGTAGCGTTGAAGATGAAGCTGGCTATTATTTTTCCGATTATATTCCGCACGCAGGCGACCATCTGAAACTGCAAGCAGCTGCTCAGGGTTTTGAAAGCGTTGAAAGCGAAATTACGGTAGTTGCGCCACCAAATCTGATTTCGGCTGAGGCACTCGATATTAAATGTCGTGCGCAAACAGTGAAAAGGATAATTTCCAACCAACCATACAAAACTTATATAGACACTGTAATTTATTATCTTACGGCAAATATCACAATAACTATTGCCGACACGCCTGAAGTTGATGAATATTACAACATCATTCTATACCTCAAAACAAATTATCGAGATGGAACAAGCGAATTGACTCGCTTTCCTTTTGAATCAAACAATATGGTATTTTCGTCAAACGAAGTAAATGTTGATATGTTTGGTGGAGGCGAAATGGAGAAAAACTATAATATATTTAGCGATGAACTGTTTGCCGGCAAAAATTACTCCATTACGGTAAATTTGCCGGAGGACTTTTATTCAAATTTCTGGGTTGAAAAGATAACCGAATCCCAATATCTTGTAATAGAACTTCACAGCGTTTCGAGGGACTATTATTTTTACCGGCTGACAGCCTCCAAGTCATACAACGGTATGGAAATGGGAGGAATGTTTGGCGAGCCGGTGCAAATTTACAGCAATGTAAAAAATGGCATTGGCGTTGTGGGCAGTTACAACGTAGCACGCAAGGAAATAAAACTAAACAAGTCGGATATTACGGAAATTTACTAATTAAGTTATTAACTATTAGTGATTAGTGATAAACTACCAATTAGGTTGTTTATCAATAATCAATAATAAATCAACAAATTAAAAATCACAATTTTTATGAAAAAACTTACATTATTTTTAGCAGGAATATTATTCCTGAATATCGCAACTGCTAAGGCAGACGAAGGAATGTGGCTTTTGTCGCTGCTTGGCAAAAACTACGAGCAAATGAAAAGTCAAGGTTTTCGCCTCACGCCCGAAGATGTTTACAATGTCAATCGTGGCTGTTTGA
>JAITXR010000232.1 GCA_031284665.1 Paludibacter sp. | reverse complement strand
TTCTTGTTTATTTATTAAGCGCAAGCGCTCTTTTATATGAACAGAAAGGCAATAAGACAAGAAGACACGACGAAATACAATACATTGATTTTGAACGAATTATAACAATACGTCAATGGTAGTATTTCACAATATTACTACTATATTTTCTGTAGAGGTTACACCAAAATTATTTTACAACTTTATAAACTTTCAACTTTCAACTTTATACTATAATGAAACAAAAAATTAAACTGCTTGCAATTATTGCTTTGGCAATTATCGCTTTTACTTCCTGTGGCGAGGAAGAACTGAGTACAAAACAGATTTTTAACTTCAACGTAAAGGCTAACGAATGGATTGCAAATACCGATGTCAACGGTCAAAATCTTTTTTATAGTTGTAACCGCAAATTCAAAAATTTTAATCCGGGCACGTCGCTCGGTCATTGTGCGGTGTTGGCTTATATAAGTTATGGTAATTATGAGCAGGCATTGCCATTTACTCGACACTTTGAAGACGTGGATGGATATTTATGGACACGCACTGTTGATTACGATTATTCGCTCGACGATATTAATTTTTACGTTACAAACTCCGATTTTGCTACCAATGACAGACCGGAATCAATGTCGTTTAGAGTTGTATTTATTTGGTAATTAGAGGTATAAAAAAATATTATTATGGGACTATTTAATTTTTTTAATAAAGAAAAAAAGGAAACTCTCGACAACGGTTTGGCAAAAACAAAAGAGAGTGTATTTTCTAAAATCAGTCGTGCGGTAGCCGGGAAATCGAAAGTTGACGACGAAGTGCTTGATAATCTGGAAGAAGTATTGGTTACTTCGGACGTTGGGGTGGAAACCACACTTCGCATTATTGAGCGCATCGAACAGCGCGTGCAGCACGACAAATATATGAATACTACCGAACTGAACAGCATTTTGAAAGAGGAAATCGCCGCATTACTGTCCGAAAATAACACCGAAAACGGTATGGATTTTTCGGCGCAATTACCGGAAAAACCTTACGTAATAATGGTTGTTGGGGTTAATGGCGTGGGCAAAACTACTACTATCGGTAAACTTGCGGCTCAATTTGCCAAAGCAGGCAAAAAAGTGTTTCTTGGTGCTGCGGACACGTTTCGCGCTGCGGCTGTGGAGCAACTTGTCGTGTGGGGCGAGCGGGCTGATGTACAGGTTGTTAAACAAAAAATGGGCGCAGACCCCGCATCGGTGGCTTATGATACGGTTTCGTCGGCGGTGGCAAATAATGCCGATGTGGTAATAATC
Organism: Paludibacter sp.; assembly: GCA_031284665.1. Classification (GTDB taxonomy): domain Bacteria; phylum Bacteroidota; class Bacteroidia; order Bacteroidales; family Paludibacteraceae; genus JAITXR01. The sequence continues at coordinate 5,001 of JAITXR010000232.1, read as the reverse complement.
GACACGGCAGGGCGACTGCACAACAAAATAAACCTGATGAACGAACTTACAAAAATCAAAAATGTGATGCAAAAAGTTGTGCCGAATGCGCCAAACGAAGTTTTACTCGTACTCGACGGCTCGACAGGGCAAAACGCCTTTGAACAGGCAAAGCAATTTACAAAAGCAACAGATGTTACTGCGCTGGCAATCACTAAATTAGACGGCTCGGCAAAAGGTGGAGTAGTGATTGGCATAAGCGACCAATTCAAAATTCCGGTAAAATATATCGGGCTTGGCGAAGGCATCGAAGACCTGCAAGTATTTGACCGAAAAGCATTTGTGGAAAGCTTATTTGGATAAAATTAGATAATTGATAATTGATAATTGATAATTAAAAAACTTTATAATAAAAATTCAGTTTGTGTGGTTTACAACTCTAACAGGGTTTAAAACCCTGTTAGAGTTAGCGCAAAATTTATTTGTAATCTATATAATAAATTCAAAAAAAATGGCACAAAAAATAAAAAAATTACGGTTTGGATGTTCCGCAATGTACTTGGGAGTATTGCTTTTGAGTATCGGAATTACGGCTTGCAATAATTCAGGAAAATCATCCGAAAATACAACAATTGACAATAAAGAAATGATGAATACCAAAGTTCCTGAATATGTTTGCTTTCCATCTGATATTAATGAAAAAGATGCTCCAAACGAAAATGGAATTTTCTCCCGCCCTGAGCAAATGCCCAAATTTGAAGGTGGCGAAGATGCCTTGATTAAATTTCTTGTGGATAATGTAAAATATCCTAACCCTGATATTTGTGTAGAAGGTAGAGTTACGGCTCGATTTGTAGTAGAAAAAGATGGAAGTATTTCAAACATCGAAATTCTTCGTTCATTGCACCCATTGTTGGATAAAGAGGCAATTAGAGTTATTGAAATGATGCCAAAATTCAAACCTGCAATGCAAGACGGAGAAGTAGTAAGATGTTATTTCACTCTTCCTGTATATTTTAGGATACAAATACAATGAAAACAGCAGATATAATAACGCTCGGTTGCTCGAAAAATCTTGTGGATAGCGAGCAATTAATGCGGCAATTCGGAGCGTTAGGCTACGCGGTGCGGCACGATGCGCCAAACCCGGACGGCGACGTGGTTGTGATTAATACTTGCGGGTTTATCGAGGCGGCAAAACAGGAAAGTATCGAAATGATTTTGCAACTTGCCGAGAAACGAAAAAAAGGCAAAATAGGCAAACTTTTTGTAATGGGCTGTTTGAGTGAACGTTACACTAAAGAATTGCAGGCGGAAATTCCCGAAGTGGATAAATTTTTCGGTAAATTTAATTATACCGACATTCTCAAAGAAATAGGAGAAAAATATCGCGCCGACCTGAAAAATGAGCGAACTCTCTCAACACCTGCACATTACGCATACGTCAAAATTTCCGAAGGTTGCAACCGCACTTGTTCATATTGCGCCATTCCAATTATTACCGGAAGGCATCGCTCGCGGAAAATTGAAGATATTACCGAAGAAGTGAAAAGTCTTGTACAACAGGGAGTTAAAGAGTTTAATCTGATTGCTCAGGATTTGTCGAGTTACGGCAGCGACCGTTATAAAGCGCTGAAATTGGCTGAATTAACCGAACAAATTTCGGATATTTCCGGCGTGGAATGGATACGGCTGCATTATGCTTATCCGGCTCAGTTTCCGGCTGATATTCTGCGAGTTATGCGCGAACGCGAAAATGTGTGTAAATATTTAGACCTCGCATTACAGCATATTTCGGACAAAATGTTGCAATTAATGAGGCGAAATATCACCGCTCAGCAAACTTACGAATTAATAGAAAAAATTCGCAACGAAGTGCCTGACATTCATATCCGAACAACATTTTTGTTAGGACATCCACAAGAAAACGAAGAAGATATTGAAGAATTAAAAAATTTTATTAAATTTGCCAAATTCGAGCGAATGGGAGCGTTTACATACTCGCACGAGGAAGGAACTTTTGCGGCTGAAAATTACAGTGATAATATAAATGAGGCAATAAAACAACGGCGTTTAGACGAAATTATGGACATTCAACAACAAATTTCGCTCCAAAATAACCGCAAAAAAATAGGTCAAAATCTCAAAATAATTATCGACAGGCGCGACGGCGATTATTATATAGGACGTACAGAATTTGATTCGCCCGAAGTGGATGGCGAAGTTTTGCTGCCAACAAATACAAAAGGCGTAAAAATCGGAGAATTTTATAATGCCGAAATAATTGATGCAGAGGAATTTGACTTGTATGCAAAATAAATTGTCTGTTTTCTATTGTCTATTTTTCTAATTTCTAATTTTAATCAAATGAATCACAGCGACTTAATTTCAAAAATCAGCGAAAAAGCCGGTCTAACAGCCGCAGAGATTGAAAACTTACTTGTGGCAACTTCCCAAGTGTTTACCGAACAATTATTGGATGACAAAATCATTGGTATTCAGAACTTTGGGAATTTTGAACTGCGCCTCAAAGAAGAACGCTTATCGGTACATCCGACAACAAAAGTGCGCACTCTTGTTCCCCCAAAACGAGTGGTTAACTTCAAGCAAAGCAACAACTTAAAAGATAAATTGAAAGGAGTACTGCAATGAATAAAATTAAAATTTCGCTACAAGAACTTGTTGAATTAATTTCCGTAAAAGCGAACGTAAGCAAACGCATTGCCGAAGAATTTGCAAAGGCTTTGTTTGCTGTTATCGAAGACGGACTATTGGCTAATGATACGGTGAAAATCAGCGGTTTAGGAAGTTTCAAACTGTCGTGGAACGAGCCGCGCCGCAGTGTGAACATCAACACAGGCGAAGAAATTACTATTGATGGATATTACAAAGCAAATTTTACGCCCGACAATGCCTTGAAAGAGGCAGTAAATGAGCCGTTTGCGCATTTGGAGGCGGTGGTTTTAGACTCAAAAAACGAAAAAGCGGACAACGAACGTTTAAGTAACGACCCGATAAAAAATCTCGGAAGTCAAGCCGAAGAAATCAGCGACATTCTGGCTGAACTAACGCAAATGAATAAAACGGAAATTGAAACTGTGCCGGAAGTTGATACAGTGCCGGAAGTTGTTGAAATAGAAGTGCTTGCCGAAGATAATTCTAAGCCGGAGGAACAAAATATTGAGGACAAAGCCGAAACTCAAAGCATAATCGAAGACGAAACAAAATTAGAAGACAAAAGCGAAACTGATGAAAATTTTGTTGAAGTCAAAAAACGCAAAAAAACTTGGTGGCTCACTATATTGATAATTTTTGTGGTGATTTTGGGTTTGAAAATTACTTATTTTTCGTCGTCGTGTATTCAATGTTGGCTAAAATACGACTTTCTCGACGAGCCTGCACGTAGCAAAGTGATTGCGGTGGAAAATTTTGTAAACAATAAAATCGACAATGTTAAAGGCTGGTTTGTAAGTGAGAATGTTGCTCCTGACTTACAAATTGAAAGCAACATTGAAGTTGAACAAAATATTGAGCCTGCCGAAACCATAAGCGACAGTTTAGTAAATGAGGTTACGCCTCAGTTTGCTCCCGTGGATAGTCTTGATATACTGCTAAATACGCCGTTGAGATACACAAAATTTATCGCCACCGAAACTTTTCGCAACGGCACACGGCTTACTGTGCTCGCAAAAAAATATTATGGGCACAAAGATTTTTGGGTGTATATTTACGAGGCAAATCGCGATATGTATCCTAATCCCGATGTAATTCCAATTGGTGCTACAATAAAAATTCCGGTTATCGACAAGCGTATTATTGATGCCAATAATCAAAAATGTTTGCTGAGAGCCAAATACTTACACGATTTGTATGTAAAAAAACCGTAATGCTTAAAGTAGTAATTCCTTGTTACGACGAGCCTGATGCGTTGGCAACAATCAAAAGTTTATGGGCTTGCAATCGTGGCGATTTTGCAGTCGAAATTGTAGTTGTAATAAATTCGTACAATTTTTCAGCCCAGCCAATAGTGGAGCAAAATCGGCTGACATACAGCGAATTAACGGCTTTTGCAGCCGAAAATAATAGCGCGGATTTTTATCTTACAGTTTTCAATTACGAAAATCTTCCCGGTCATCAAACAGGTGCCGGTATTCCTCGAAAAATAGGGATGGATTATGCCGCCGACAAATTTTTTGGGCTAAATTGTCCAAACGGAATAATTGCGGCTACAGATGCCGATGCGCTTTTCGACAGTAATTATTTACAGGAAATATATCGAAATTTTACTGAAAAATCGCTAAAATCCGCCACAATCCACTTTCATCATCCAACAGAACATTTATCTATTAACGACCCAATACGCATATCCACAGAAAGTTACGAAGAGTATTTGCATTATTTCCGCGCGGCATTGCAATTTATCGCCTTCCCCTACCCTTATTACACAATCGGCTCGTGTTTCGCCGTTACAGCCGACACATACCGAAAAGTAGGCGGAATGGGGCGACAGCAAGCCGGCGAAGATTTTTACTTTCTGCACAAAGTGTTTCCGCTTGGAAAAACGGATTTTATCGACACAACTTGCGTTTATCCTGCTGCCCGAATCTCGTATCGAGTGCCTTTTGGCACAGGTCCTGAAATTGGCAAAATGATTGAAAAAGGCGAGTTGCACAAAAAATCGTATCAGGCTGAAGCGTTTGAACAAATTCGGAAATTTATTGTTTTATGCGAATCGTTTTACGACAAAAACAGTGATTTTGCGGAACAAGAAATAAATAATTTGCCCGATTATTTCAAAGTTTTTTTGGAAAAAGAATATTTTACCGAAAAAATTGCAGAAATAAAGCGTTATACTACTAATTTTCAAAGTTATAGAAAACGTTTTTTCTCATATTTTAATGCGCTGAAAATTATACAGTTACTGAATGTAATGCACGTTTCGCAATACAAATTGAGCGAAGTGAGAATAGAATATCCCAAAATGTTGGCGATGTTCAAATAATAAATTATATTTTTGCAGAG
>JAITXR010000240.1 GCA_031284665.1 Paludibacter sp. | reverse complement strand
CCGTTTACCGTTTCCCGCGTACCGTGCCTCGCGCATTAGCCATCAAACAATTACCTCCAATTTTGCAAATTTTGTGAGTAAAGTTTTTGTGCCTTTTGCGCCAAAATCAACGATTACTTTTTCGTTGCCTGCCTCAAAATTTGTTTCCACCACTTTTCCTATGCCGAAAATACTGTGTTTCACCGTAGTTGCATCGGCGTAAGTGGAGTTTTGGTTTGGGTTTGAAGTTTTGTCGGGCGTGATTTCCGACAGTCGCTTTTTGGAATAATTATTTTGCGGCAAACTTTCCTTCGGCACAAAGCGATTATTATCCATCCAAAAATCATTTTTTCTAAAAAATTCGCTTGAATTTTCGCCAATACTTTCGCGGTCGAGATATTTCTCGTCAATATTTTCGAGAAAACGACTTGGATTGCAAAAAGAGGTTGTTCCGTTTCTGAAACGCGATTTGGCATAACTGATTACACATTGTTCTTCGGCTCTGGTAATTGCCACGTACAGCAGGCGGCGTTCCTCTTCAATCTCGCGCGGGGTGTTGCAAAAACTCGATGGGAAAAGGTTTTCTTCCAATCCGGCAATAAATACAACTTTAAATTCCAACCCTTTGGCAGCGTGAATGGTCATCAGGGTAACTTTGGGCGTTTTGTCGTCCTTGTCGGTATCTTGGTCGGTGAGCAGCGACACTTCAGCCAAAAATTCGGGTAATGATGTGGTTTGATTGTCCTTTTCGCGAGTTTCGCAAAACTGATGTACGGCAGTCAGAAGTTCTTCCACATTCTCGCGTTTGCTTTGGCTTTCGGGCGATTTATCGCTGTATGTATCGGCAATAATTCCACTTGTTTTTACTATTTCGGCAAGCAGTTTGTAAGCCGAGAGAGTTTCGATTTTTTCGCTGAAATTCAGAATCATTTCCTTAAATGCGCTTAATTTTTGGGTTGTTCCTGCGTTTATCGGCAAATTATAGCGAGGCAAATCGAGCAAAATATCCCACACAGTACTGCTTTGTGCTGTGGCGGCATCAGCGAGTTTGGCAAGTGTGGTGTCGCCAATTCCGCGTGCCGGAACGTTGATAATGCGTTGCAGAGCCTCGTGGTCGTGGTGGTTGCTGACGAGGCGGCAATAAGCAATCACGTCTTTAATTTCCTTGCGTTGATAGAACGACAAACCGCCCCAAATCCTGTATGGTATTGCTTTTTTGCGCAATGCATCTTCTATCACGCGCGACTGGGCGTTGGTGCGATACAAAATTGCGATTTGTCCGTATTCGTATTTTTCACTAAATTCTACTATTTTATTTGCAATAATACTGCCTTCCTCGATGTCGGTAAAAGCAGTGTTGACAATGATTTGCTCGCCTTTAGGATTTTCGGAAAAAACTTTTTTTGGAATTTGATTTTCGTTTTTATCAATCAGGCTGTTAGCCGCATTAACGATTGTCTGGGTGGAGCGATAATTTTGTTCGAGTTTGAAAATTTTCGTACTGCGATAGGCATCTTTGAATTTGAGAATATTGTCGATATTTGCCCCGCGAAACGAATAAATACTTTGAGCATCGTCGCCCACAACGCAGATATGTTCGTGCTTTTCGGCAAGTTTTTTAATAATTAGATATTGCGCAAAATTGGTATCCTGATACTCATCAACCAAAATAAATTTGAAAGCCTCTTGATATTTCGCGAGCGTATCCGGGTGGTCGCGAAAAAGGATATTGGTTTGCATCAACAAATCGTCGAAATCCATAGCATCGGCACTTCGCAGGCGGGCGCAATATGTGGCATAAATCTGCGCAAAGTCAGGAATTTTGATTATGCGGTCGTTTTTGCACAATTCACCGTCGGCGGCATACATTTTGGGCGAAATAAGATTGTTTTTTGCATTCGAAATCCGCGAATGAAGTGCCGATGCTTTATAGACTTTGTCGTCCAACTTCATTTCTTTGACAATAGTTTTGAGTAAACTTTGCGAGTCGTGAGTATCGTAAATAGAGAAATTTTTTGTATAACCTAATTTTTCAGCCTCCACGCGCAAAATCCTCGAAAAGATAGCGTGAAAAGTACCCATCCACAGATAGCGCGCAGTTTTTTCGCCCACAAGTTGCGCAATACGCTCTTTCATTTCGCGGGCAGCCTTATTGGTAAAAGTCAGCGCAAGAATTGACACCGGATGAATGCCCAATTTAAGCAAAAACGCAATTTTATAAGTCAGCACACGTGTTTTCCCCGAGCCTGCGCCTGCAATTACAAGCGATGCCCCATCAGTATATTCCACCGCAGCGCGTTGATTTTCGTTAAGTTCATTCAAAAAATCGAAGTCCATAAATTAGGTAATAATTGAAAATTAAATACGTTTGAAAGTTTATAAAGTTGCAAAGTTAGTAAAGTTTTTAAAGTTCATAAAGGTTTTAAAGTTTTTAAATCTATAAAGTTTGAAAGCCGCTAATAAACAATTAAAAATTACAAATTACGGCAAAATGGTGCACGTGGCATGGTGCACGGTGAGTGGTGCAGGGTGCACGGTACAGGGCGCAGTAACCTCCGCCCGTCATTGCGAAGGTATTCCCCGACGTATCCCGAGGTCTCCCGATTTATCGTGGATTTATCGTGGAAGCAATTCAGATGATTAACTTCTTAATTAGTAGTTTTTCCGTGCACCGTTTACCTTGTTCCATACTATCAACTCTAACAAGGTTTAAGACCCTATTAGAGTTCACTCCACACTTGCCGTAAATGATGAAAATAAATCACTATCAACCGACAAACTAAAAAAAACGTCGGTTTTTACTTTTAAATTACTGATATTTAGTTAGTTATAAAATTATTTTCGAGTTTTAGAAAACATACCACCATCAAAAAAGAGATACTTGTATTGTTGCGGGACATTATTTTTTATTATTTTTGTCGTTAAGTAACGAAATAAGTATATGAAAAAACTATTATTTACA
>JAITXR010000135.1 GCA_031284665.1 Paludibacter sp. | reverse complement strand
CGCCGCCGAGAAAACAAAAATTAGCATCGGCATCTTTGTTTTTTATGCTTTTCATTAAATTTGAGGCGTGCAAATCGCCTGAGGCTTCGCCTGCAATGATAAAATATTTCATTTATTTACGTCATTTATTTGTTATTTAAAAAATTTTATCCACTACTCGCTAATCGGCTTGCCGCTTGGTTTACCAAGAATGACGCGCCATTTCACATTTAACATAACATTAGTAGCATTATCAATTATCAATTATCAATTATCAATTATCCCTTTGTTATAAGAATTACTTTTGCAAATTTAATACAAAAAACAATAATAGCGTTAAGTAAGCGTTTTATTTACTGATTTTTGTTTACAAACAAAGAGTTAAAACGCAGATTATTTTGGATTTGCAAACGTTAATTGAAAATGAAAAAAATAATAACTATTTCCATATTTTTTGTGTGTATTTTTTCGTTAAGTGTTCGCGCTCAAGGAGAATACACGGGCGATGAGCGTTTGTTGCACTTTGGTTTTTTGTTGGGTTTTAACACTATGGATTTTAGAATTCAAGACAGCAATGTGACTGACGACGGCAAGCATTATTTAGTTGATGTTTCGCAACTTCGTCCGGGCTTTTCGGTTGGCATTATTTCGGATTTGAAAATCAGCCGTTACTTCGATTTTCGCTTTACGCCCACACTTCATCTTGCTGAGCGTGAACTTGTTTACAAAGCGAACGACGGCAGTGAGAATAAATCTATCGTTGTGCCGTCGATACCGATTAGTTTCCCTTTTTATATCAGATACAGTGCGGAACGTTACGAAAATATTCGCCCATATATTATTGGTGGTGGCGGTTTTAACATCGATTTGGGTAGAGATAAGGACAAACCGGTTTATCTCAAACCTTTTGATATGTTTGTGGAGGCGGGCGTGGGATGCGATATTTATTTTTCGTTTTTCAAACTTGCTCCCGAACTGAAATTTGCAGTTGGTTTCTCGAATGTTCTTACCGGACTGTCGGAGCGCGATGCCGGTGTGCTGAACGATGCCGACAAGTTTTATTCGCAGTCGCTCTCCCGCCTAAATTCGTTTATGATTACACTTGCTTTTAACTTTGAATAAATTTTTGCCTGTGAAATATATCTTATTAATTATCAGCATTTTACTTTGTTTTTCGGCTTGCCAAGAAACAGATACTTATCGCCCGAAAGCAGAGGTTTTGTCTTTTTCGGTCGATACTTTGACTTTCGACACCGTTTTTTCGACCGTTGGCAGCACAACAAAAAAACTGCTGGTTTACAATCATTTGAAACAAAATTTACACTTTTCGAGCATCGCGCTTGCCGGTGCTGCAAATTCTCAATTTCGACTGAATGTTGACGGTGCGCGAAATGCAAATAATTCGTTTACTCAAATCGATATTGCCCCGCGCGACAGTATGTATATTTTTGTCGAAGTTACTGTTAATCCGCAAAATAGCAATGCACCGGTGCTTGTGTGCGATTCTATTATTTTTGAAACATCTAACAAGACAAAACGTGTGGTGCTCGAGGCTTTTGGGCAGGATGTGATTTTTTTCGACAAAAAAATTATCCGAAACGATACCGTGCTTAATGCCAATCGCCCGTATATTATAAAGGACTATCTTGCTGTGGATTACGAAAAAACTCTGACCATTCAAGCAGGCGCAAGATTGTATTTTCACAATAATGCAAACCTGATTGTTTACGGAAATTTAATTATTAACGGCACTTACGAGCAGCCCGTTTACCTGCGCGGCGACCGTTTGGATAATGTTGCCTTTTCGACTCCCGTTCCCTATAATTATGTTGCCGGACAATGGGGCGGAATATATTTGCTTTGGGATAGAGGTAATCACCTGATTAACAATGCAATAATCAGTAGCGGTTATTCGGGATTTCAGATTCAAAACGACAATCGCACGCAACTTCCCACGCTACGAATAAATAATACTCGCATTCATAATTTTCTTTATTACGGCATTGTGGCGCAGAATGGGAATGTTACGGTTACAAACTCGGAAATCTCAAACACAGGAAGTTACGCGCTTTATTTGAGTGGCGGCAAACACCGTTTTATTCACACTACTGTGGCAAATTATTACAGTCGCAATCCCTTTGAGCCGAATACGCGCCAAAATGTGCCGTCGGTTTTAATAATGAGTTTGGATAAAATTGCGCCAATGACTACCGAATTTACAAACTGTGTAATTGCCGGCACTGCCGAAACTGAATTTTCGATTGTTGACCGCCACATCAACAATTATAATGGCGTTTTTGCAAACTCGTATATTATGCGCAAAAATGCGCTGACAACGCCGCAATATCTGGATATTTCGTGGGGACATCTGCGCGATACCGTGTTTACATATACAAATTTGGATTATAAAAATAAAAAATATTTTAACTTTGCGCTCGATTCGCTTTCGCCGGCTCGCAGCATTGCTGACCCTGCCGTTGCCGTACAATTTCCGCTCGACCTCAACGGAAAATCGCGCCTCGACGACGGAAAACCTGACGCCGGAGCGTACGAATTTTAAAAAGAATTAAAACCACAAATAAATGAAAACAGCACTTATCACAGGCGCAACATCGGGTTTTGGCGAGGCATTTGCTTTGCGAATGGCGCAACTTGGCTATCGAACAATAATTACAGGCAGGCGCAACGAACGACTAAAACTGATTGCCGAAAAAATTAAAAATCAATACAATAGCGAAGTTTTTCCGCTGTGCTTTGATGTGCGCGACCGTCAACAATGTCAAGATGCCTGCAACTCGCTACCCGCCGAATGGAAAAATATCGATGTGCTTGTGAATAATGCCGGACTTGCTGCCGGTGCCGCGCCATTCGACGAAAGCCGGATTGACGATTTTGACCAAATGGTGGATACCAATATTAAAGGACTGCTTTATATTACCAAACTTATTGTGCCTCAAATGATTGAACGCCACGAAGGACAGATTGTAAACATTTCGTCGATTGCCGGTATTGAAGTTTATCCAAACGGAAATGTATATTGCGCCACAAAACACGCCGTAAATGCGATTACAAAAGGTTTGCGCCTCGATTTGCTGAAATATGGAATCCGAGTTTCGTCAATTTCGCCCGGTATGGCTGAAACCGAGTTTTCGCTTGTTCGTTATCACGGCGATGCGCAACAGGCGAAACAAGTTTATGCAGGACTTGCCCCACTTACAGCCGCAGATGTTGCCGATGCGCTCGAATTTATTGTTACCCGCCCGCCACA
>JAITXR010000099.1 GCA_031284665.1 Paludibacter sp. | reverse complement strand
TGTGTCATTTTCTTCATTAGTCCATTCGCTTAATACGAAGTTAATTTGTGCGCCGCTTGGGTAATTGTTGCCCAAGCCGAAACGCAAGCGGGCATATTGTTGCGTGCCAAGCAATTCTTGAATGTTTCCCAAGCCGTTGTGTCCGGCATTACTGCCCGACGGTTTGAGGCGCAATAGTCCAAATGGCAAAGCCAAATCGTCCACCACAACCAATAAATTTTCTAACGGAATGTTTTCTTTTTGCAGCCAATAACGAACTGCCATTCCACTTAAATTCATAAAAGTAGATGGTTTCAAAAGGATAAGCGTTTTGTTTTTCAGTCGCATTTCGGCAACTGCTCCGTAACGTTTATCTTCAAAAAAGATATTGGACGCTTTTGCAAGTGCGTCCAATATCTTAAATCCAATGTTGTGGCGGGTGTTTTGGTATTCAGAACCAATATTGCCCAAGCCGACAATTAAAAATTTCATTATTACTATTATTTTGTCTCTGCGGCATTTGCGGCAGCACCACGAGCAGCACGTGTAAGTTTAACTTGCGCTACTACGGCATTTTTTGCATTAAGAATTTCGAGATTTGGAACGCTAACGTTACCTACTTGAATTGTTTTTCCCAAATCGAGTGTTGTAACATCGATTACAATGTTTTCGGGGATGTTGGTATAAAGTCCTTTTACGCGAAGTTTACGCATTTCGAGGCTTAATTTACCACCGGCTTTTACACCTTCGGCAAGTCCTTCGAGTTTAACAGGAATTTCCACAATTACATCTTTTGTGTTCGTTACTTCAAGAAAATCGAGGTGTAATACGATGTCTGTAACCGGGTGAAATTGCAATGCTTGGATGATTGCTAAGTTTTTTTTACCGTCGATGTCGAGATTAACCAGAAAAACTTCGGGTGAATAAATCAGTTTGCGAATTTCGCTTTGTGTTGTTGTGAAGTGAGTGTTGTTGCCGCTTCCGTAGAGTACGCATGGCACACTGTCGGTACTTCTTACTGCTTTGGTTGCTTTTTTGCCGAGGTCGGCTCTTACTTTTCCTTTTAATTCAAATGTTTTCATTTAGTTTTTTTATAAATATTTGTGTTACTCAAAATGCAAGCAGTTCGTATTTAAGTGATTAGTGCTTGCTTTCCCATCACACTTTCTTTGTTGAAAAAAGCGGTGCAAAGATAATACTTTTTTTCTAATTATTACTTTTTGCGCAAAATTATTTTATCATATTGACTGTCAGCCCCAATTTCGGTATAACGTGGCAAGTCAATCATTTCCACTAATGCGCGTAAAACGGGACCATCGCCCATCGGGTCGTTTTTGGTTACCGGACGAGTATAATAGAATACAAGTGAGGGCATTATACCTGTGCCAACGCAAACTGTAGTTACATCGCCATCGGAGGTAATTTTTTGTTTTAATCCGTTGAGACCCATATTTGCGAGGTAAATCATATCGGGATGCAGCCAGCCTTTTTTCACTCCGCGAGCCACGCCAAACACAAACATTGCAGTACCGGTGGTTTCTTCGTACGAGTCGGTTTTATCCAAAATCTGATGCCACAGTCCGTTTTGTCCCTGATATAATGCAAGTCCGTTTGCCTGCATCCGAAAGTTGGCAATCACTTTTTGTTTAAGCGGATGTTTGTCGGGCATAAGCGTCAGCAGGTCGGCAGTTGCCATAAAAATCCAGCCGTTTGCTCTACTCCAGTGCGCCACTCCGTGTTCTTTTGTGTCGCTGTGATAGCAATGCCAATAGATTTGTCGGTCATTATCCCACAAATATTTAGTGTAATTAAGAATTTGATTTGCCGCATCGGTAAAATATTTATCTTCGCCGGTCAAACTTCCCATTCGCGCCAAAAAGGAGATAGCCATAAAAGCGTCGTCAGCCCAAATTGTATTTTCGTGAGGCCAAATTCGTGCTATTGTTCCATCTTTGAGGCGTGGCTCGGCATATAAAATATGCTCGGCTGTGGAATTGATGTAATTGAGAAAATTTTGATTGGGATATTTTTTTTGAATTTCGATAAGCGATGCGCCCATTGGACCATTGTCGTCGAGACGTTTGTTGCGAAAAATCATGTGCCAACTCAGTCGTTGCACAGCGCGCCAGCCTTGCTCGGCATACACACTGTCGAAAAGATGTTTGTAAAATTCGAGATTTCCTTCGTTAAACACAAAGTTCATATTTTTCAGAACATATTGTTCAAAACGTTTGTCGCCAAGTTTTTCGCCAAGTTCGAGCATTGCAATATTTGTTACACCATTGGTATAATGCCATTGATTGTAAGGCGATTGTGCCGAAATTGAAGGATTTGGAGCAACGCCTTTCAGGTTTGTAAATGTTTCGCCGGTCTGACGGTTTACAAAAGTGTAAGTTGTGTTTTGAAAAATACGGTCGGCAATTTTAGTAGCCATTGTTTTGGCATCGTCGGTAGTTTGCGCCATAACTGCCAATGCCACAAATGATAAAGTGAAAGTTAAAATAGTTTTTTTCATAAATATTTAGTTTTAAAGTGTAATTTAGTTTATAGTGAACAGTGAATAGTTTATAGTGAATGTCAAGTAACCTGCTATATTCCAATTCAGTTTTTGAAAGTTTATCGGTAAATATATCGGTAATTTTTCTGTTTGGTAATTCTTCCAATGCCTGCAAAATGACATTTAACATAAACTTTCGCGCTTATGGTGTAAACAGGTATATTCATATT
>JAITXR010000014.1 GCA_031284665.1 Paludibacter sp. | reverse complement strand
ACATTGATTATTGATAGAAAAACGATTGTCGATAGTGGGCTTGAGCGATTTGTTGTATCTGTGAATTGCAGCAGAAAGAATTTTTATTCCTACGCCCAATTTTTCCACGCTATTTTCACGTTTATTGTTAATGTCTTCAACAATTATTTTCAGTTGTTCTTCTATTTTTTTGCTCGGTGCTTTTGCCAATTGGTCTTCAACCTTAAACAACGGTAAATAATTATCTACCATTAATATTCCATTTGTGTAATTGGGTTTAATATTTGCTTTGTTTGCAAGTTTTTCAAACTCGGAAAGTCCTGCCGCCAACATATTGCCATACGACATTACGGCAAAGAAATAATCTGCCTCAAAAGTATGTTTTTCCATAAATTTACGCACAATTGGAGGCACGTCAAAGCCGTAGCACGGCATCACAAAACCGATTGCATCGTCCTTGAAATGCGTTGTTTCCATTTTCAGCATTTGTGGAATAGACAGCAATTCGCCGCCAATGCTTTTGGCAATGTATAAACAATTTCCGGTGGTGGTAAAATAGAAAATTTTCATTTTGTCAATTTGTTTTTATTGATAATAAACTGCTTCCGACAAGTACGGAATGTTTAATTTGTTAATATAACAAAGACAATAGACATTTATTCCGTTTTTACAAAGTTGGTGTTTTTTTAGTGTCTTTGCGACTTTGCGTTTATATTGTATTAGTTGCCTTATTTACAAAAATAATGCTTAAATAAATGCTGATAAATGCAATCCCAAGAAAGAAAATCAACAATGATAACCAATTTTTAGAAGTTGTTTTGCTCGCTCGAAAAAGCAAATAGCCGACAAGCAAATTAAACAACGCCCATAAAACATTGGTCAGCGGCGACGAAAGTCCTACTCCGTGAGGCGTGGCAAATGGTGTTGGAAAAGCATTACCCGAAATTCCATTAACAAAATGCGGGACGGCATTTGTCAGAAAGCCGCCCGCGAAAAATGCTGCAATGTAATGATAGCATTTCATTTTCATTTGTTTCATTTTGTGTGTTTTTAAGTATTTGTACAGCACTATTTTACAAGACAAACGAAATAGTTTGATTCGCATTAAGTATTCATTCCGCCGCAAACGTGTATCACCTGCCCGCTTACATACGACGATAAGTCGGAGGCAAGGAAAAGAGCGGTTTTTGCCACTTCGTCGGGTGAGCCGCCGCGTCGTAGAGGAATTATTTCAGCCCATTTTGCGCGCTGTTCGTCGGTAAGTGCGTGAGTCATTTCGGTTTCGATAAATCCGGGTGCAATGGCGTTAGCACGTATTCCTCGCGCTCCAAGTTCCTTTGCTACCGATTTTGCAAGTCCAATCAGTCCGGCTTTCGAGGCTGAGTAATTTGCCTGTCCGGCATTGCCCGACACTCCCACTACCGAACTCATATTAATTATGCTGCCCGATTTTTGTTTCATCATTATTGGCGTGCAGGCGTGAATAAAGTTGAAAGCCGATTTCAGATTTACATTTATCACAGCGTCCCATTGTAGTTCGCTCATACGCATTAGCAGTCCGTCTTTTGTAATTCCGGCGTTGTTCACAAGAATATCAATATGTCCAAATTCTTTATGGATTTGCTCCACAATGCCATGAGTGTCGTCATAAAGTGCAGCATTTGACGCATAAGCCTTTGCTTTAACGCCGTAAGCCTCTATTTCTTTTTGGGTATTAAGCGCATTTTCGTCGATATTCAAATCGGTAAATGCAATATCTGCGCCTTCGCTGGCAAATTTAAGGGCAATGGCTTTTCCAATGCCGCGTGCTGCGCCTGTAACAAGTGCAACTTTTCCTTCTAATAGTTTCATTTTATTTTGTTTTTTATGTTTTGAAACGGCAAAAGTAGCGAAAAATTTTTACTTGCAAAAAATAATGTTGTAAAAACTGTAATGCCAATTTTTAAGATTTTGTAAAATTTTACGGCACAAGCATTTTTATTGCATTAGGTAATATGCTGATAGTAAAAGGATTAAAGCCATTGATTAAAATTCCATCGGCTTCGATTTGGGCTTTACGGTCGCAAATTATTTGAAGTTTTTGCGTGCGAAACGACGAAATAATATGATGTTCGAGAAATTTACCGCGAACAAGTGCCGTAATAGCCGTAATAATATCCCAAAAAGTAGGGACACTTGCGAGCATTACATCGAGCAAACCATCGGTTGGGACTGCATTTGGATTTTGTTTCAAACCGCCACCGCTGTAGCATCCGTTGGCAATATTCATTGTAAACATACGGCTGCGAAACGTTTTTTCGTGCGATGTAATCGAAAGTTTATGCGAGCGATACGTAAAAACCGCTGTCAGTAGCGCAATGAAGTATAAAAACGAATGACTGCCGAAAAAGTTTTTGAGTTTATGAGTAACATCCACCACTTTTGCATCAAGCCCAAAGCCAATAGAATTGATAAAAAAGTGTGAAAACTGTTTTTTCTCAATCGAATAATCAATTTTGCCAATATCAATAATTTGAGTTTTGCCACGCAAAAATACTTCGAGCGATTTTTTGCCATCGCGCGTCAATCCCCAAAAACGTGCCCAATCGTTGCCTGTGCCGCGAGGAATGAGGGCAAGAGTGAGATCGGCAGTATTGTCTATTTTGGCAGAAAAAATTCCGTTTACAGTTTCGCTCACAGTGCCGTCGCCCCCAAGAACAAGAATGTTTTTGTAGCCATTTTCGACATAATAACGCGCAATTTCGGATGCGTGTCCTACAAACTGAGTTATGCGATAATCAAAAGTTATATTGTTGTTTCTCAGCGTTTTGAACAACAATCGGCGTTGACGGCGAAATTTCTTTTTGCCCGATTTGGGATTTATTATTATTCCCCAATTTTGTGTTGACATTTTAATAAGTTCAATAAGTTTGAATAGTTTGTAAAGTTATAAAGTTTGAATAGTTTGAATAGTTTGAATAGTTACCTAATTAGTAGTCTTATCAATTCCTAAATTTTACATTTTACATTCTACATTAATATATATTTGTTCAATTTTTTTCCATCATCAAATCAAGTATTGTCATTGCCGCCATTGCTTCCACTATTGGCACAGCGCGCGGGACAACGCATGGGTCGTGTCTGCCGTGCGCCGCAAGTTCAACGTTTTCACCGGCAGTATTTACTGTTTGTTGCGTTTTGAAAATTGTTGCAGTGGGTTTGAATAACACGCGGAAATAAATTTGTTGACCGTTGCTTATTCCGCCCTGAATGCCTCCCGAGTTATTAGTTTTTGTCGAAATATTATTATTATTATCGATAAAAAAATTGTCGTTTGTTTCCGAGCCACGAAGTGCAACTCCTTCAAAACCACTGCCATAATCGAAACCGTGCGCTGCATTTATCGACAACATTGCCGCAGCAAGTCGGGCATTAAGTTTGTCGAAAATTGGCTCGCCAATACCTGTTGGCATATTGTTAATAACGCAAGTTACAATGCCTCCAATACTGTCGCCTTCGCGTTTTATCGCGCTAATATAATCAAACATTTTTTGCGCTGTATCCGGCTCGGGGCAACGAACAGTATTGCTTTCTGTTAACGACAAATCGAGATTATTTATGTCATTCGAAATGGCAATATGCCCTACTTGCGAAGTGAAAGCGTTGATTGAAATTCCCTTTTGGCGCAGAACAAGTTTTGCCACCGCACCTGCCACAACTCGCGTTGCAGTTTCGCGAGCCGAACTGCGCCCTCCGCCACGATAATCGCGGATTCCATATTTTTGACTGTAAGTAAAATCGGCGTGCGACGGGCGATAAACATTGCGTAAATGTTCGTAATCCTTGCTTTGCGAATTGGTATTGTGAATAATAAAAGCGATTGGCGCGCCGGTAGTTTTCCCCTCGAAAATGCCCGACAGAAACTCTACTTTGTCGCTTTCCGCTCGCTCGGTAGTGATTTCCGATTGCCCCGGGCGGCGACGGTCGAGTTCGCTTTGAACAAAATCCATATCGAGCAGTAATCCTGCCGGACAACCGTCGATAACTCCGCCAATAGCCACGCCGTGCGATTCGCCAAAGGATGTGAATGTAAATAATTTACCGATTGTGTTCGACATAATTTAAGTATTGATAACGTAATAATATTAACCGGAAGAGTGTTTTTATTTTGAAAAGACAAAAATAAATAAAAAATCGATATAAAATTTCTTCTTCGGAGTTGTTTCTATGTAATAAGAGTAAAATAATGTTACATTACTTATTTTATAAATAATTGTAAGTTTGTATGTTGCAGCATTTTACATTACTTAGATTGGTAAATAAACTATTTTTTTTGTCTTAAAATATTCTTCCGAAAACATATCTGCAATTTCGTAAATTTCCGCAATTTTTTGGAATTGCTGCGCCTCGTGTTCAATTTCGCCTCCTTTGAGACAGATTATTCCATTCGGTAAAGCATTGAAATTTTGATGTTTTACGTTTTTCTGCACAAGTTTTACAAAATCGGCAAGTGGCATCACTGCGCGACTTACAACAAAATCGTATTTATTTTTTTCTTCTTCGGCGCGTAAAACCTTAAATGTAATATTCTGCAAATCAATAGATTTGGCAATTTCGTTAGCAACTAATATCTTTTTTCGTATGGAATCAACAGCCGTAAATCGCACTTGCGGAAAAAGGATTGCCAGCGGAATTGCAGGAAATCCGCCACCTGTACCAATATCCAACACTAATGTTTTATCTTTGAAATTCAAGAATTTAGCGATTGCCAACGAATGTAGAACGTGATGCTCGTATAGATTTTCGATGTCTTTGCGCGAAATAACATTTATTTTTGCATTCCAATCGTAATATAAATCGTACAGCAATGCAAATTGGCGATGCTGTTCGGCAGTCAAATCAGGAAAATATTTTAATAGTAAATCCATATAATTTTTTTTACAAAAATACTGTACTTTACCCGATTAACAAAATAAAAAGGGAACAAATTTCTTGTTAGCAGAAAAAACATATAATTCAATGAGCATTGAAACGGCAAAGTTAAAAAATATTGTGGAAAACTATTTTTGTGTTTTTTCGAGAAAAACAAGAAAAGGAGTATCTTTGTGATTGAAAAAATATTTTTTGAAATGAAATACTCCAATATTCTTGAAGAAGAAATAAAAAACAAGGTAACGCAAGATTATTTTTCGAAATTCGATTGCACGAAAATTTTAGGTAAAATTGATTTTGCCGTAAAACAAAAAACAACCGTGGCTGCGTTGCAAACAACGTCCCTACAAGACGAACAATATTTGTTGTGGGCAGAAGCGAAGCAAAAACCGACAGATATTTGTGCAATGCTCACGCAACTTGTGCTTACAATCGGCAAGGCACGCACTTTTGACGAAATTATGCCGCCGCCGTTTTTGGGCTGTTACGACAACGAGAAAATTGCTTTTGTGCCATACAGCGAAATTCAGCATATTTTTTACCAAAACGATTTTAACTGGAAAATCACGCCATCGAACAGCGAAACTCGCGAATTTAAACAAGTTTACGGGCAAATTGAGAAAATTCTGAGCAACGACATTCCTTGGGAAACTTACCTTTTTAATTTTGAAACAGACGAAAAAGAACTGAAAAAATTTATTTGCGAAAACTTCATTGTTGGGAAAGCAAACATTTCAAAAACGCAAATCGACAAAAATAATTTCATTACCATTTACAACAAATGGCTGCAAACTGTCAAACCTTCGATTGGCGTAAATTGGGACACGGTAAAAAAAGCAGGCATTATTGATGGCGATTTTTATCTTGCCGACCTGCTTTCTGCCGAAAATTCCACTATTAAGGAAAAACTTTTTGTGTTGCTCCATTCCAATTTTTACGAAATCGACCGAAAAATCAGCGAAACGGGTTTATTTACAAGCAGTAGAGCCGAATTTTCCGATAGCCAAAAGGCGCACACGCAATTTTGGAATAAATACGAACGTCCGCCACGTGAGGAATATTGGGATTATATTGTAAATCGCCGCGATTTGCTTGTTCCGCAAGATGTGCGCGAGCGAAAAGGAAGTTTTTTTACGCCGCAAATTTGGGTGGAACTTTCGCAACGCTACATTGCAGACGTGCTTGGCAAAGACTGGCAGGACGAATATTATGTGTGGGACTGCGCCGCAGGAACAGGAAATTTGCTCGCCGGACTTACAAATAAATACAACATTTGGGCTTCGACTTTGGATAAACAAGACGTTGATGTGATGCGCGACCGTATAAAAAACGGCGCAAATATGTTGGATGACCATGTTTTTCAATTCGATTTTCTCAATGATGATTTTTCAAAACTTCCGCAAGGTTTGCAAAATATTATCAACGAC
>JAITXR010000009.1 GCA_031284665.1 Paludibacter sp. | reverse complement strand
CGTGTCCGCTCATCTTCCACAATGGGTTTTTCGATAGTATGGGTGGAGTTTAATTGGGGTACGGATATTTTCCGCGCACGTCAAATTGTATCCGAAAAATTGGCGGTAGTCAAAGATGCTCTTCCTTCAAATGTTGGCAACCCCACTTTGGGACCGCAATCGTCTATTCTTGGCGAATTGATGATTGTTGGCTTAACTGCCGATACTACTTCGTTGCAGGAATTGCGCACTTTAGCCGATTGGACAATCCGCCCGCGACTGCTTTCAACCGGAGGAGTGGCGCAAGTGGCTGTTATGGGTGGCGACATTAAAGAGTATCAGATTTTGCTCAATCCCGCAAAAATGAAACATTACGGCATTGCTTTGGATGAGGTGATAAGCGTAGTGCGGCAAATGAATCAAAATGCTTCCGGCGGCGTGTTGTACGAATATGGCAACGAGTATATTATTCGCGGGATAATTTCCACAAATAACCTGCAAGCATTGGGCAAAGCCGTTGTGAAAAATGAAAACGATATTCCAATTATTCTTGAAAATATTGCAGAAATAAAAATTGGAAATAAAGCACCAAAATTGGGCGTAGCCTCTCGAAACGGAAAAGCATCGGTTTTGATAACCATCACCAAACAGCCTGCTACAAGCACAATAGAATTGACCGAAAAGTTAGACAAATCACTTGCCGAGTTGCAAAAAACACTTCCGGCAGATGTGAAAGTAACCACAGATATTTTTCGTCAGGCGCGTTTTATTGACAGTTCAATCGGCAATGTGCAAAAATCGTTGTACGAAGGTGGTATTTTTGTTGTAATTATTCTATTTATCTTTTTGATGAACGTCCGAACAACCGTAATTTCGTTGGTTACAATTCCTATTTCGTTGATTACTGCAATTTTAGCGTTAAAAATAATGGGGCTAACCATTAATACGATGAGTTTAGGCGGTATGGCAATTGCTATCGGCTCGTTGGTTGACGATGCTATTGTGGATGTGGAAAATGTGTTCAAACGTTTGCGCGAAAACAGGCAGAAATCGGCAAGCGAGCGAAAAACCGTTATAAATGTTGTGTTTGAGGCATCGCGGGAAGTACGTATGCCTATCCTAAACGCAACGCTGATTATTATTGCAAGTTTTGTCCCTTTGTTTTTCCTTTCGGGTATGGAGGGGCGTATGCTTGCGCCGTTGGGAATTGCATTTATTGTGGCATTAATCGCATCAACAATTGTAGCACTTACGCTTACTCCCGTGTTGTGCAGTTACTTGTTGGGTAAAGCGAAAAAGAACGGTAAACCCGACAAAGAGCCTTATGTGGCGCGAAAACTGAAAGAAATTTATGAAAAAGCGTTACAATGGACTTTAAACCATAAAAAATGGATGCTCGGCAGTACAGGAGCGGTTTTAGTGGCAACAATTATTATCTTTTTTACGCTTGGTCGCAGTTTTCTACCATCATTTAACGAAGGCTCATTTACAATAAATATCAGCACATTACCCGGTATTTCGCTCGACGAATCGGATAAAATAGGACAAATTGCCGAAAATATTCTACTTTCAATTCCCGAAATACAAACCACAGGGCGCAAAACCGGTCGCGCCGAATTGGACGAACACGCTTTGGGAGTAAACGTTTCGGAAATAGAAGCCCCATTTGTGCTTGGTAAACGTTCAAAAGACGAAATGTTGGTGGAAATAAGGGAAAAGTTGAAAGTTCTGTCGGGTGTAAATATCGAAATCGGGCAACCTATTTCGCACCGTATTGATGCGATGTTGTCGGGTACAAGGGCAAATATTGCTATCAAACTTTTTGGTACGGATTTGAACAAAATGTTTGCATTGGGAAATCAAATCAAAAACGTTATTCATGATGTGGAAGGTATTGCCGACCTCAATGTGGAGCAACAGGTGGAACGCCCGCAACTCAAAATAGAGCCTAAACGCGAATTGCTGGCAAAATATGGCGTAAGTTTACCCGAATTTGCCGAAATTATCAACGTGATGCTTGCCGGCGAAGTGGTGTCGCAGGTGTACGAAGGCAACAAAAATTTTGACCTTACGCTGAAAGTGAACGATAATAGTCGCGAAACTGCTGAGCAAATTAAAAATCTGACAGTAGATGCCAATGGGCGAAAAATCCCTTTGAGAAATATTGCCGAAATTGTTTCGTCAACAGGTGCTAATACAATCAACAGGGAAAATGTAATGCGTAAAATTGTGATTTCCGCCAATGTTTCCGGGCGTGATTTGCGAGGCGTTGTAAACGATATTCAGAAAAAAATCAATGCGCAAATTCAACTTCCCGAAGATTATCATATCGAATATGGTGGACAATTTGAGAGCGAGCAGACAGCCTCGCGCACTTTGCTTATAACTTCTATTTTTTCTATTTTAGTTATTTTTCTGTTACTATTCAATCAATACCGCAGTGTAAATCAATCGCTTATAGTGCTTTTGAATTTGCCGTTAGCACTTATCGGAGGCGTTTTTGCCATTTTTATAAGCGGTGGCGTTATCAGCATTCCGGCAATTATCGGTTTTATTGCGCTATTTGGCATTGCCACGCGAAACGGAATGTTGCTCATTTCGCGATACAACGATTTGCGACGCGAAGGTTTGTCGGCAAAAGAGAGTGTTATGCGTGGCTCATTAGACCGTTTAAATCCAATTTTAATGACTGCATTAACGGCAGGACTTGCACTAATTCCACTTGCATTGGG
>JAITXR010000200.1 GCA_031284665.1 Paludibacter sp. | reverse complement strand
GGCATAAGTTGCAATCCTTCTGTCCAACCCGAAATAACTTGTGTAACGCCAAATTCTACAGGCTCGCCGCGTTCAATCGACGAGTCGAAAACTGTGCCGTCAACTGTTGTGCCATGATAATGAACTTTTACGGTATTTGCGGCTGTGGGTTTTGCGCCCGTGCCTAATTTCACTATTTCATATTGCAATCCGCTTTCAGTTGTTATTACTCCTGCATTTTGAGCGTTTTGAGCAAGGAAAGCCTCACCTGCACGACGGTTTTCGCCATACAGTTTTTCGTTTTGTTCGGCTTGTCTTTTTGAACTGATTTGTTGAAGATATGTATCAGATTCCAAACTTGAAATTACTTTGTCGTATGCAAATAAGCCATTTATAAGTCCTTGACGAATAAGTTTAAAATTAACTTTAATTGTCGAGTCGTTCAACAATCCTGTTTTTTCAACTTCTTTTAACGAAGAGCCAAGATTTTCGCCGATTTCTTCAAATTGAGCATATTTTGGATTTGATTTCATACCTTTATCAATACCTGCGAACAGCGAAGCAAGTTTTTTTGCGTCTTTTTTGGTTGTGTCGTTGGCAAATTGTTCTTTTACATTATTACCATAATAAAGCGAAAGCGCGTAACTGAGGTCTTTTGTTTCTTTATCGCTAAGCGGCTCAATTGTTTCTTTGAGCGAGTCGGGTTGATAAGCGTTCATTTGACGTTTATTCATTATGTTTTGCACATAATCAATAGCCTCGTCGGGTGTTGCGAAACGCGAAAAGTCGCCATTAAAACCTGCTTTCAGACCTGCTTTTGCTTCTGCAAGTGAAAATTTAATAGTACTGTCGCCCACAAAACCTTCGTCCTGCATTTGTTTGAACATTTTACCGATTTGCTTTCCGGTGTTTAATACTTGGTCGGCATCCGACTGTCCGTAAGCCTCATCCAGAGCGGCAATAAGTGCTTGAATACCACTCTTGGCAGAGTCGTTTTCAAAATAATAAGATTTCAGCGAAGTACCTGTGTTAAATCCAACGCAATAGTTAATACTGTCGATTTGATTTTTAAGTGTTACCGATTTAGCAGAATAGTTGCCGCACGAGGCGAGCGAAATAATAATTGCCGTTAAAGCAATTGCGGGAAAAAATTGTTTTTTCATTTTTGTGATTTAATTAAATTATTTTTTTTGATTTTTATTTTATTTCGAGTAATTCCACTTCAAAAATCAGCGCAGCATAAGGCGGAATTTGTTCACCTGCTCCGCGTTCGCCATAAGCGAGGTAGTAGGGAATATAAAAACGGTATTTTGCGCCGGGCGACATCAGTTGTACGCCTTCAGTCCATCCGGGGATAACGCGGTTGAGTGGAAATTCGATTGGCTCGCCACGTTGCACCGACGAGTCAAAAACTGTACCGTCGAGCAAAGTGCCGTGATAATGTACTTTTACGGTACTTTCGGCTGTTGGTTTTGCGCCATCGGCAGGAACAAGAATTTCGTATTGCAAACCGCTTGCGGTAGTTATTACACCCGGGCGTTTTGCATTTTGAGCAAGGAATTTTTCGCCATCTGCTTTTTTAACATCGGCATCGCGTTGTTGTTCGGTGGCAAAATAATTTTGTGCATACTGATTGGCTGCATCTACATCGAGTAAAGTTGAATCGCCTCTGAGAGCAGCCGAAAATGCTTCGATGAAAGCATCGACAGTAAATTTTCCGCCGGGGATTTGCGGCAAACTGTTTTTGAGTTGAGTTGCTTGCGACACGCCAAAAGCGTAACTCATTGAGTCCACAGTATTTGCAAGGACAAAAGTTTCAACTACAGGAGTTGCTGCAATTTTGGGATTTTTTTCTTTTTTGGCTTGTGCAGCAAAGACAACAGCCGTTAGCATTAGTGAAAATAAAATTGTTTTTTTCATTTTTAATAATTCTGTTTAAAATTGATTATCTATATTGTTTGTTTGCGGGGTTTATTTTACCACTAACCTCACGAACATTTTTTTCTTTTGTTTGCGTGGTTTGTGGTTTAATATGTTTTTATACAATTGCAATCAGTTCCACATCAAAAATAAGCGTTGAGTGTGGAGCAATATGTTGCCCTGCGCCTTGCGCACCATAAGCCAAATCGGAAGGAATAAAAAGTTTCCATTTCGAGCCTTCGGTCATTAATTGCAGTGCCTCTACCCATCCGCCGATTACCTGTGTAACGCCAAACACAGCAGGCTCGCCGCGCCGTATCGAACTGTCGAAAACTGTACCGTCAATCAGCGTTCCTTCGTAATGAACTCGGACAGTGTCGGCTGCACTTGGTTTTTTGCCGTTGCCTTGACGAATAACTTCGTACTGCAAACCGCTTGCAAGAGTAGTAACTTCGGGACGTTTGCCATTAGCGGCTAAAAATGTTTTTCCCTCGTTTATTGCATTTTGAGATTGTTTGTTTTGTAAATCGCTGAAATAATCGTTCAGAATTTTTTGCACTTCCTGAATTGATATTTCCGGCTCTGTGTTTTCAAAAACATCTTTTAATCCTTGCGTAAATTTCTGATAATCAATCTTATCAACGCCGCTATTCCGCAAATTACTGCCCAAACTTAATCCAAGTGCATAACTAATTTTTTCCATTGTTTTTTTTCTAAATTTTTCGATTTGAATGTTCTAATTTCTAACTTTAAAAATATGGCTGCAAAGATAGTATTTTTTTCTTTAATTTATATTGAAATAATTTATTAGTTTTGCATTTTAAATTTATAAAACAATAAAATAATTATGAACGATTTTATAAAAAATGCTATTCGTTTTGTTTTGCCAAGCAAATCATTACGAGTAAAGTTACGAAACTATATTCAAAAAATTAGTGGTCGAAATTTATATATTTTTGTTAGTGGGGCGAATAATAAAATTATTATTATTGAAGATGGCAAAGAATATGTAAACGATTTTAAGAAAATTCCCCAAGCTATAAAAATAAATATAAGCGGAAATAATAATACAGTACGCTTACATTCTCCGATAGCAAAAAACATTTATATAATAATTGGCACGCCGGAAACAAAATCGCATAAAAGCAACGATAATTATGTTGAAATTTTTCCAATAAAAATAACGCAAAGCGCGTGGTTGAATATTAATATTCAACGTAACAATAATAGCCTGATAATGCGAGAAGAAACTGTGATTACCGTAAGATGTTCGATGCTAATGGGAAATGCTGCAAAATTAGAAATAGGCAGAAACTGTTTGATTGCCAATGTGAAATTTGCTCTTAATGATTTTCATAAGATTTATGATATTGAGACTAATCAAGTTATTAATCAGCAAAAAAACCATTGTATTATTGGCGAGCATTGCTGGTTTGCCAACGATACTACTGTATTAAAAAATGCTCAAATCCCTGAAAATTGTGTGATAGGACTTGGCAGCATTGTG
>JAITXR010000315.1 GCA_031284665.1 Paludibacter sp. | reverse complement strand
CTTTTACGCTTAAAAATGTACAAATTACCGAAGTTATAACTAATCCGAATCAAGTGGAAACTCCTGTAATTTCGCCTGCCGTTTCTGATATTTTTGAACCCACAGAAATTTCTATTGCTTGCGCTACCGAAGGTACAACTATCTATTACACAGTTGATAACACCGACCCAAGCACTGCCTCTACACAATATTCCGTTCCATTTACGGTCAGTGCAAATACTACGGTAAAAGCCATTGCGGTGAAATCAGGTCTTAGCAATAGCGAAGTTGCTACAAAAACCTATACTTTCCCTACCGAAGTGGCAAATATTGCAGCGTTTTTGGCAGTTAGCGGCAATGATTATTACAAAATTACAGGTGCAGTAACCGTGGTTTATCAAAACGGTCAAAATCTTTATATCCACGATGCTACCGGCGATGTGCTTGTTTATGGTACTACTACCCAGACACTTACAAACGGCAAAGTGCTTACAGGTTTAAGCGGAAAACTTGGTACTTACGGAGGCTCGCCACAAATTACTAATCCTGTGTTGCCTGCCACCGCCACAGATGGCACTGCGATTGTTGCAACAGTTAAAAATCTTGCCACACTTACTACTGCCGACCACGCTACTTATATTAAAGCCGAAAGAGTGCAATTTATTAAAGATGTTACTTATAGCACAAGCGCGACTGTGAACGATACACTTGTAACGCCCGTAGGATTTGTGGTGCGCGACAATTTCCGTCTTGGAGGCTCGGTTGTAGCAGGTACAAATTACGATATTACCGGTTTTGTAAGTTTCTACAACGGTGCAGCGCAATTGTTTCCTGTCGAAATAGTTGTAAGTACACCGGCGGCTGTTACAACTCCGCAAAATGTGGCTGCAAAAATTTATTCAGCAAACGGAAACCTGATTGTTACTGTCGAACAAGCACAAACGATAGAAATTTTCAATGCTTTAGGTCAAAAAATTATCACAAAAAATATAGTTGCAGGCATCAATACAATTCCTGTAAACACTCGTGGAATTTTATTTGTTAAAGCAGATGGCAAAATAAATAAAGTATATGTAAAATAATGTAAATCAGGAATTAAAGTCTTTTATGACAGAATATAAAAAGATTTTACATTATACTACGAACTATTTTTTTTAACTCTGTTAGGGTGCTGAACTCTAACAGAGTTTTTTAATTGATTGAAAATCCGGGAAAATTTTATTTACTTTGTATCTGCAAAATTATTACTTTACTTTTAATTGCAAATATCAAAATAAAAAACATTATGTACAAAAAAAATCTCATCACTATATTAATAATTATTCTGATTGATATAGTAATAATAGGATGTTGGACTTGCTATATTAAACCAAGCGAAGATATGGCAATCGTTTTGATATTTTATATTCCAATTATCTTTGTAATAAATATTATTATTGCCGTTGTAATTTATTTTATCAAAAAATATTACACAGCATTTTTTATTCTCAATGCAGTTATTTCGTCAGTGATGATGTTTTGGTTTTTTGGCTGGTATATCACAATAGATAGAAAAATACACCGTGAAAGTTGGGAGTTTTTTATAGATAATGCAAAATATTATATTGATTATGGGGCTAAAGACATAGACAGCACATACAGTATTACATATAGTTATGAAGTTGGAACGTCTCAGAGCTGTCCTAATGGTCGAGGAATTGTATGTGTAAACAAAGATACAGTATATTTTTATGCCGTAGATAGCGCACAATATTACATTTACGATAATTATCTTTATAATTTCAAAAATATAGATAAAATAAAAGTAAAAAAGAGATATTAAATTCAATTTTTTACAAATTTGTACTTATTAGTTGAATTTACGTACTATAACGATGAAATATCTAAAAATTAATACTCCAAAGACAGCAAACAAAGAAACTAAACGCCAAAAGTTTGCTACTAAATTATTAAGCGTATGTTTTTTTATGCTTGCTAATCCTGATTTTGACAATATTATACCTAATGCAGTAAGTTGGTTATTGGAATTTGAAGACGAAAATGACTTTGTTAATAGAGAAATTGGGCTTGACGAGTCAGGAAATATTATTGCAAAGATGCCTTTTAAGAAAAATTATGGATTTTGGATAGACACGGATATGAAATATTATGATTTTATAAAAAGATTTGAGTGTGAGTTTATTTCACAAAATTTTTTTACATCAAAATGGGCAGAATTAAATTAGTGTTTCCCCTTTTCAGCAAGTATGTAATCGGTTCAAGTATAGCGCAACATAACTTGGGTTGAAAACAATAAAAAAAGGTTAATTTTCAAATAACTAAAACAATGAAAACAATAGAAGAAAATCATTCCCTCCTTTCAGTATTATTAGCATTTATGGTTTTTGTTTTGAACATTATTATGGATAAAACAGTAGGGATCCGCTATCGCGGAATGTTAGGCTACACCTCCCCTTCGTCGTGGAGCGAAATATGGAATAATATGCCAGCGTATATTTTGGGTGCGTGTATTTTTGGGCTTTTTAGTGCTCTTCTCTTAAATCAAATTAAAAAGGACGAAAATAAGAAAAAACAAAAAGATGAAGAACAAAAAGACAGTTAGCTTCTCCTCAAATATTAATCTCTCAAATCCACATCTAAATTTAAGCCTGCATTGTTTGCAATAGGAATTAAAAAGTTATAAACAATATGTAAATTTATATGTAAATCGCAAATCATTTTGTTGTAAATAAAAAATAATGTATTACTTTTGCACGAAAATTAAATACTTGCTGGAAGGCATTTAATTTTTCGATTTGTAAAACAGTAAAACTCAAATAAATACATTAATTAAAAAAACTCAAATTACTATGTCATTACGTTTCAAAGCAGTAGAAGAGGCATTTAAGAAAAAAGCCCTCGTAGTATCGGCACCTGCCAAGTTCACTTCCGAGTATTACGGAAAATATGTGTTCACTACTTCGACAATGTCAAAATATTTGTCGAAAGATGTGATGAAATCTCTTAAAAACGCCGTTCAAAAAGGCGATACTCTCGACCGCAACATAGCCGACTACGTTGCACTCGGAATGAAAATGTGGGCAATGGAACTCGGCGCCACGCATTACACTCACTGGTTTCAACCATTAACCGACGGCACCGCCGAAAAGCACGACTCGTTTATCGATTATGCAGGCGGCGGACCGGGAGAAGCAATTATCGAAGAATTTTCGGGCAAACTGTTGGCGCAGCAAGAGCCTGATGCCTCGTCGTTTCCCAGTGGTGGCATTCGCAGCACTTTCGAGGCACGCGGTTATACCGCTTGGGATCCTTCGTCGCCCGCTTTTGTAATTGACGATACGCTGGTAGTTCCCACAATTTTTATCTCATACACCGGCGAGGCGCTCGACCTTAAAGCACCTCTGCTTAAAGCACTTTCGGCAGTGGATAAAGCCGCTGTGAATGTGTGTAATTATTTCGACACAAATGTTAATAAAGTGTATTCTTATCTCGGTTGGGAACAGGAATACTTCCTTATTGACGAAGGTCTTTTTGCCATTCGTCCCGATTTGTTGCTTACAGGGCGCACACTTTTAGGGCACGAATCGGCTAAAAATCAACAACTTGAAGACCATTATTTTGGAGCAATCCCCACTCGTGTTGCCTCTTATATGCGCGACCTCGAATTTGAAGGCTATAAATATGGTATTCCGCTCAAAACTCGTCATAACGAAGTTGCGCCAAATCAGTTTGAACTTGCTCCGATTTTTGGCGAAACAAATTTGTCGATTGACCAAAACTTGCTGATTATGAAACTGATGAAAACTGTTGCTCGCCGACACGGTTTCCGCTTGTTGC
This sequence comes from Paludibacter sp., assembly GCA_031284665.1. Classification (GTDB taxonomy): domain Bacteria; phylum Bacteroidota; class Bacteroidia; order Bacteroidales; family Paludibacteraceae; genus JAITXR01. The sequence goes on along the minus strand of JAITXR010000315.1, from coordinate 4,127 downwards.
TCCACGAAAAACCTTTTGCCGGCATCAACGGCTCGGGCAAGCATAATAATTGGTCGCTTGGCACAAACACAGGTGTAGGACTGCTTACTCCGGGAAAAACGCCCGAAGAAAATTTGCAGTTTATTACCTTTATTGTAAATATTTTGCAAGCCGTTTACAAAAACAACGCCTTGCTTAAAGCCTCAATAATGACTGCTCAAAACGCTCATCGTCTTGGAGCAAACGAGGCACCGCCGGCAATTATCTCGGTTTTCCTTGGCACGCAAGTTTCGGCAATTCTCGATAAACTCGAAAAAGCCAGCAGCAAAGAGGCAATAGTGGTTGATAGCAAGAAAAAACTCAGTTTGGGCATTGCTCATATTCCCGAAGTATTGCTCGACAATACCGACCGTAACCGCACTTCGCCATTTGCCTTTACCGGCAACCGTTTTGAGTTCCGCGCAGTAGGCTCGTCGGCTAATTGTTCGAGTGCTATGACGGTACTAAATACCGCTGTGGCAGCCCAACTTAAAGAATTTAAGGCAGAAGTGGACGCTAAAATAAAAGCAGGCACAAGCAAACCGGATGCAATTTTTGAAGTAATTCAATCATATATAAAAGCCTCAAAACCAATTCGTTTTGACGGAAACGGATATAGCGACGAATGGAAAATTGAGGCAGCAAAACGTGGTCTCGACTGCGAAACAAGCGTTCCTGAAATTTACAAGGCATACACTACTCCCGAAAGTGTTAAACTTTTCACATCCACAAGCGTACTTACCGAAAAAGAACTTCACGCTCGTAACGAAGTGAAATGGGAAACCTACACTAAAAAAATTCAGATTGAAGCACGTGTACTTGGCGATTTGGCTGTAAATCACATTATTCCGATTGCTACTCGCTATCAAAGTTTCTTGCTCGACAATGTGGTGAAAATTAAAGCAGTATTCAGTGGCGACAAAGCCGACAAACTCAGTGCGCTCGACTCGGCTCTGATTGTGGAAATAGGCGAAAGAATTGCCACTATTAAAAATGCTGTGGACGATATGATTGATACGCGACGGAAAATCAACAAGATAGAAAGCGAGTACGATAAAGCATTGGCTTATCACGACAAAGTATTGCCTTATTTCGATGTTATCAGATATAATAGCGACAAATTGGAGCTAATAATCGACGACGAAATGTGGACTTTACCCAAATATCGCGAACTGCTGTTTATCAGATAATAAATTTTATCGTAAAAATTCAGCCGGATTGCTTCCACGATATGTCGTGGAAACAATCCGGTTTTTTTTATAAATAAAATCTGTGAATGTCCTACGGACAACAAGACAGAAACGATATGCGCTATTCTATTGATATGCAAGCCCTAACGGGCTATTGCTTATATCGAACTCAATTTACTCTCAATTGTCAATTATCAATTATCAATTCCCCGCTATATCAACTTGTCTTTATTTCCCTTGCTCTTTTGCCCAACTGTCTTTTAGTGATACTGTGCGGTTAAAAATCAAATTGTCGGCGCTACTATCCTTATCTACAGTGAAATAGCCAATTCGTTGAAACTGAAAATGGTCGAGTGGTTTAGCATTTCGGAGCGAAAGTTCCAAACGAGCGTTGCTAATCACTTTAAGCGAATTAGGGTTTAACAAATCGCGGAAATCACGCTCGTCAGCCGATGGATTTTCGACGGCAAAAAGGCGGTCGTAGAGCCTTATTTCAGCCGGTAAACTGTTTTCTGCCGACACCCAATGCAGCGTTCCTTTTACTTTGCGGTTCGATTCGGGCATTCCGCTACGGGTTTGCGGGTCGTATTCGGCGTAAATTTCTGATATTTCGCCGTTTTCGTCTTTTTTGCATCCTGTGCAACGAATAATATAAGCACTTTTGAGCCTGACTTCCTGACCGGGAGTCATACGGAAAAATTTCTTTGGCGCATCTTCCATAAAATCATCCTTTTCGATGTAAAGTTCGCGCGAAAAAACAAGTTCGCGACTGCCTGCCGATTCGTCTTCTGGATTATTTTCGCTAACTACATTTTCTGTTGTATTTTCGGGATAATTGGTAATAATCAACTTCACGGGATTGATTACCGCATTTACTCGTCGGGCAGTTTTGTTCAACGTTTCGCGTGCTGCAAATTCCAGCAATCCGATGTCGTTCAGCCCATCGTATTTTGTATAGCCAATTTTGTCGATAAAATTATGAATTGCGTCGGGCGTGTATCCTCTGCGGCGTAACCCGCAAATAGTGGGCATTCGTGGGTCGTCCCAGCCACTGACTAAACCTTCTTGCACAAGTTGCAGCATTTTGCGTTTGCTCATCACGGTATAAGTAAGGTTGAGGCGGTTAAATTCGCGCTGTTTTGGGCGATACCCTGCCCCTGTCCCCCCCGAAGGGTTGGGTATTTGGTCGATAAACCAATCGTAGAGCGGGCGGTGAACTTCAAATTCGAGAGTGCAAAGCGAGTGCGTAACTCCTTCAAAATAATCACTTTGTCCGTGAGCAAAATCGTACATCGGATATACTTTCCATTTCCAGCCGGTACGGTGATGCGGGTGAGTGGTAATTATTCGGTACATAAACGGGTCGCGGAAGTGCATATTCGACGATGCCATATCAATTTTTGCGCGAAGTACCATTGCTCCGTCGGCAATTTCGCCATTAGTCATTTTTTGGAACAAGTCTAAACTTTCATCAATCGGGCGATTACGAAACGGACTTTCAGTTCCTGCAACTGTGGGTGTGCCTTTTTGACGGGCTATTTCTTCCGCAGTTTGTTCATCAACGTATGCCAGCCCATTTTTTATAAACGTAACCGCCAAATCCCAAAGTTGCTGAAAATAATCGGAGGCATAATAAATGTTTTTCCACTGATAACCAAGCCATTGAATATCTTCCTGAATAGAATCTACATACTCTACATCTTCTTTTGTGGGGTTAGTGTCGTCGAAACGCAAGTTACAAGTGCCACCGTAATTTCGCGCAATTCCAAAGTCCATACAAATAGCCTTGGCGTGCCCAATATGCAAATACCCGTTCGGCTCGGGCGGAAATCGAGTTTGTATGCGTCCTGAATTAACGCCGTTTTTAAGGTCTTCTTCTACAATTTGTTCAATAAAATTCAAACTTTTTTTAGGAGTTTCGTCGTTGAGTGTAATTTCCATTGTCTGTTGGTTTTATAAAATGAGGCGCAAAGATAAATAAATATTTGCTAACTTGGAAACCTATAGTCTTAATTTTTACTTGTTTGATGCTGCTTTTTGCAAAATAGCCAACACTTTGCCTGTTTGCCCGTTGTCCCATTCCGAGAGTGCAAGTTGAGTTTTCGATAGAAAGTTCCCGATATGTGTTATTTTATTGTCAGAATAAAAATAGAGATTGATAAAGTCTGTACCTCGCTCGCAAAGTAATTCCTGACTTGTGTTTTGCAACGGATAATTGTGATATTCAATGCTTAACCTGCAATTTTCGCCTTTGCTGTCGAAACTTAAAATATAGGATGCTTGGTCGTCATTAGCCGTCCAATTTGTATCATTAAGTTTGATTTTCGAAAAATCGAAACGGTCTGTGCAAGCCATTAATGCCGTAAAAATCAATGTGTAAAATAGAAGTTTTTTCATAGGTTTGAGTAGTTTGAATGTTTGAGCAGTTTCTAAATTATAAGTATTTTTGCGCTCTTATGTGTTTGTAATTTTTATTTAGAAATAAAAAATGTTCGTGATGTTTGTGCTGTTCGAGGTAAAATAAAACTAAACGCAAATATATAACTTTTTTTGTTTTGCTCGATTAACATTTACTTTGAAATATCGAAAATTTCTTATAATTTTGCGCTAATTCTAACAAGTACGTTAAATTAATCGAAAATTAAGAGTTGAAAATTTATTGATTTTTTGTGCCGTTAGGCACTTCCCCCGATAGTTATTGGGAGGTAGAAAAAGAATTGTCATTACGTTTGGCGGGCTCTAACGGGACTTGCCTATTGGATTTTTGATTCGCATAATTAATTGAAAATAAAACAACTTTCAAAAATTAAATAATCATAATATTATAAAAATGAAATATTACAGCACTAACAACGAATCTCAAAAAGTGTCGCTTGCCCAAGCCGTAGCCGAAGGACTTGCGCAAGACGGAGGTTTGTT
>JAITXR010000289.1 GCA_031284665.1 Paludibacter sp. | reverse complement strand
TACCGATATAAACAATGCTGCTATAGCGACCGGCATTGGTGGAACTTTCGTTGGATGTGCCGACAATGTATGGTTTTACAAAATAAGCAGTTGCGTTTACGTTTACTGCCATTGATACTACAAAGGCAAGAAGGATAAGTAATAATGTTTTTTTCATATTTTCTTATATGTTTAGTTTGAGTGTTTGAGTTGTTTGAGTGTTTGAGCTGTTTGAATAGTTTGAATAGTTTGAATAGTTTGGAGTTTTACCTAATTAGTAGTTTTGTCATTGCTCCTTGTTCTTTGCTCTTTGCTCAATTTTACATTTTACATTTGAAAGTCTCCAAATTAGTAGTTTTTTCAATTCCTACATTTCTTAATTTCTTAATCTCTTAATTGTTTATTGGCACATTGTTTATTTCTTAATTGGCACATTAGCACATTGTTTATTGGCACATTAACACATTAGCACATTGTTTATTAGCAATGATGCGTTATGTTCTTGTAAGGCTGTAAGTTGTGTTATCCAATTATTCATATTAATGTTAATTTAAAAAACCGCACAAATATAATGTATTTTTCAGAAAAACAAATGATTTATAAGATTTTTTTGCCTGAACTATGATTTTAATATGATTTTGAGGATTACTATGATAATAACTGCTCGTGCCGATTTTTAATCGTAGTGTTGGCGTTTATTAAGACATGCTACACGATATACGGTAAACGGTGCACGGTAAACGGTAAACGAAAAAACTACTAATTTGGATGTCCCGATAGCTATCGGGACACTTATCCCTTATCGTTAATCACTATTCTTAATTTGCACATTGTTTATTGGCACATTGTTTATTGGCACATTAACCATTAACCATTTATCATTAACCATTATTTAACAATTTCCTCAATCGCCTTTCCAATACAGGCATTAGGGTAATTGATTTTTAGGATATTGCATATTGTAGGTGCAATGTCGGTAATATTGTATTGTTTATTAATTGTTTGCTGTTTTACGTTCCAGCCGCAGAAGTATGCAGGCGCGAATGTTGCGATATTGCTCGGCTGAATATAGTTTAGGTCTTCGTCCACAACTTCGACCCAGCCGGGTTGCAGGGTTATTATCACATCGCCTGCCGTGCGATGATTAATTGAATTTTGCAAGCGAGCCAGCACGCCATCGCCACCATAATTTGTCCTTAATAGTTGTTCGGCTGTGAATGCCGATTGCACACCTGCAAATTCGAGCATAAAAGTTGCTACTCGCTGCTGCATATCCACAATATTTACTCTGCGTTCGTCCGCTTTTTCGCGATTGAGAAAAATATTTTTTTCGTTATAACCTGTAACCCAGCGTTCCTGCCCGTAAATTGCCATCAGATAAACATTCAGCAGTGCCATCGACCGTGACGTACTAAAAACACCGGATGCGATATTATTTTTTTCGAGATATTGCGGACTGTGAAGCGGTTTTGGAGCCGAGAACAGACAATACAGAACGTTCTCTTCCCCTATTTTGTCGTTTATTGTTTGAATTAGCGTTTGCAAATCTCTATCGAGGCAGAAATACATATCTTCGGTTTCGGCAGCAAAGGTTGTTTCGCGCAGAGTTTTAACTGAGTATTGCAATAAAAGCAAATCGGGAAAATTATCTGCACCCAGATTTTCGCCATTAAAAGTAGCAAGAGCAAGTTTAGTAACAAGAGAATTAGCAGCAGGTGAAATTTTTAATAATGAACGATTTTTATCAGCCACATAACGAAACGACGAAGTGTTACCCGCCTGATACTCAGTATAATTATCGTATGATAACAGCGGTCGCCAAATCCGGTTTACAGCCCTCGTAATTTCATCATCAATATTCATCTGGTCAGCCCATCGGCTCAAACCTTCATTGTAATAAGCGGTAGTATTCCATCGATTGAAGGTGTCTTCGAGCCACGCAACACCGTTTGCCGTATGCCCGCCGAGCATTATTGCAGCATCGGCATCAATGCTAACAACATAAGTTTTTGATTTATTGGGATATTGCAACATTAATTCGTCGCTAAGTGTTGTTGACAGCAGATGGTAAGCCGATAAGCCTTCGTGAACGCCAATGCCAATTTGCTCGGGGTCATAAAGGATGGAAACAGTCTGGTCGTCGAGGCGGTTATAATAATCTTTGCCTGTAATGCCGTGATAATAAGGCACTGAGCCGGTCATTGCATTGGCAATATCAACAATTTTTCCTGCCGGAATTGTATTGTAACATAAATTATTGACCACCGCCCCTTGACCAACAAAGTGCTTAAAACCATTGGGGGATAAATTATCCCACAAGTGCTCGATGTACTGCTGTTGCAACCCGTCAACAACTATTTCTACAACAAGTTTAGGTTGCTGGGCTGAAACTATATGCGAAAAGAAAATTATCACAAATGCAATTATTGCGTTTTTCATACATCTTTTTTTGGGGAAAATTATTGTAATTTTTGATTTTATAAACACAAAAGGAAATGAAGTTTTGATTTGCAAAATTACACTTTTTTTATAAAAAACAAACGGTGCGAAAAACTATTCCACACCGCTTGATTAATTTATTGATTTACAAAATTATTTTACAACTTTGAAATCCACACGACGATTTTTACTGCGATTTGCGGCTGTTGTGTTTGGTTTCAAAGGTTTGTCCGAGCCTAAACCATCGGTTGTAATACTTGCGGCTGACACTCCTTTTCCAACAAGATATGACTTAACCGTTTCGGCTCTACGTTTCGACAGTTGCTTGTTGTATCCTGCTGTCCCAACATTATCGGTATGACCGGTAACAGTGAGGCTGCTCCAAGTTGCGCTGTTAAGTTTATCGGCAATTTGGTCGAGCAAGAAATAACTTTGTTCGGTAAGTTCGGATGAATCGAATTTAAATTCAATACTGCTCAACGATGCCAATAACGATTCACCTTCTTTGAGTTCGCGCAGACGATTAAATTCTTTGAGTGCATCCACATCTTCTTCGAGTTTTTTTACTCGCTTCGGAATGTCTTTAAGTTCTGCCTGACCATCTTTAAGCGTATTTATTTGGCTTTGGATGTTTTGAAAACGCTCTTCGTACGATTGCAAATTGATTGCTGCAAGCGGGTCGGGAGCGGATAGGATTTGATAAGTTTTGCCTGATAAATTGCGAGCATGCCCGTATGATGCCGACTTTGCGCCTAATTTAATTCTAAAACCGATAAGAGCTGCTATTGCATCTGAGGAAGTCCATCCGTATTCTTGTCCTTCGCCGCCCATCCATTGTTGTGTGTATGAACGATATTGCCCTTCGAGAAATAATTCAAATGCAGGAGCAATATTATATGTAAGCGATAAGCCGGCTAAGCCCATTGGCGATACTCCCTTGTTCTTTTTAGTAGTATTGGGAATTTCCGGAATCTCGTTGTTCCAAATCCCTGCGCCTACACCAAAATTTCCGTACAGTCCAAGTCTGGGACTATTAACAGAGAAAACATTAAGTAGATTTACTGAGCCGTAGAGTGCAATATCAATGGTTTTGCCAAGAAAATCTCTACCATCTACAGTTCTGTCAAAATTAAACATTCCGGCATCTAATCCTAATCCAAAGTAAGGATTAATGTCGTATTGAACAAATAAATCGGGGACAGCCCAACTTATTGTACTCGAAGGCGTTACTCGGTAATAATCAATTCCGCCTTTAATACCTAACGACCAATGCGCAAGGTTGCTTTCGATAGAAGTTGTTTGCTGCGCATTAACACTTAATAAAACTAATGCACTGATTACTAATACTGTGATTTTTTTCATTGTGATAATTTTTAATAGTTAATAATTTGGAACAAATAATATATTGATATTTTTCTGATTATATGCAATTTGCATATTGATTAATTTATATTTAATGTATCATAACCTATGGCAGTAAATGATTTCCATCGCTCTGCATCCCGCAAGAACGACACTTTGTTGATATAGATAGCGATATGTCGTCCCTGCGGGACTACGCTATCGTGGGCATTTTTATACCGTAAGCTAAAGCGTACGGTTAATAAAATACTGTCCCTGCGGGACAAGACTGTAGTACAAATAATATCGTTGCGAATAATTTATTCCTTCTTAATACCTGTAATGTTCAGCCTTATAAGGTCCTTCGGGTTTTACGCCGATATATGCGGCTTGTTCGGGTGTAAGACGTGTGAGTTTTACGCCTAAATTTGCCAAATGCAAGCGAGCAA
>JAITXR010000288.1 GCA_031284665.1 Paludibacter sp. | reverse complement strand
CCGTGCGCCGGTCGCCACCAAAATATTGCTATCTTTGTGCTGCCCCTCGACTTGCATGTGTTAGGCCTGTCGCTAGCGTTCATCCTGAGCCAGGATCAAACTCTTCGTTGTATTTTTTTCTACATTTTTTGTTTTTCCGTAACTCAGAATATCCTTAAATTTATTCTCGTATTTCTTTTTTAATTGACAGGGAGCGTTAGTTTCTTCCCCTCCCTTATACTACATTTAAGTTGTTCAGTTTTTCAAAGATCTCATGTTTTGCTTTCGGTTTTACTCACTATTTCTCAGCCTTATTTTACTTACAAGTTAAGCCTTCGTTTTCAAAGCGGGTGCAAAGGTAAAAACTTTATATTTATCGTCCAAACATTTTAGCAACTTTTTTTCAAAAAAAATACATATTTTTTTTATTCGTTTGATTTTGTGATAATTACAATTGAAAGTTTTTTACTCAAATTCTACAATTGTAATCCCGACACCTCCAAATTGGATATGTTCGTCGTGAAAAGATTTTATTCCGCCGACTGTTTTTAGATATTGACGAACGATTTGCCGCAAGATTCCACTACCTGTTCCATGAAGTATGCGCACGGATGAGATTCCAACCATTATGGCATCGTCGATAAAATAGGTAACTGCCTGCAATGCCTCGTCGCCGCGCATTCCGCGTATGTCGATTTCGGTTTTGAAGGCGAGTTTGTGCTGGCGAATGTCGTCGGTTGTGGTTTTATTAATATGGTTGACACTTGCTGTTTTGCGAGTTGCGTTCCTATTAATATTGTTGTCGGTTTTTTCTAATCGTTCCAATTTTACAAACGATTGCAATGTGCCGAAAGCCACAAGCGCTGTATTGTCCTTTATTTCAAGGATTTTGCCGATGCTTTCGTGCCCTTTGAGTTTCACATTAGAGCCTGTGATGATTTGGTCGTGATTATCAGGTTTGGCGTTTTCTTTTGTTTTTTTAGTTTTTGGCAATGCGTTCGGCGTTGAATTACTGCGATTTATCTCGTTCGTTTGTAAGGTATCTTTAAGATTTGATAATTCGGCTCGGATTTCTCGTGTTTTTGTTTTTTCGGCTTGTGCCTCTTTTATTTCCTTTATGGTTTTTTCGATTTGCACATTTGCGGAATTGATAATATTTAGTGCTTGTGTTTTTGATTTTTCGAGAATTTCCTTTTTTTGGCGGTCGAGGTCGCTTGCTTTTGTTTCAAATTTTTCGATTCTTTCGTCAAGCATTTTTTCTTTTTGCCGAATTTGTTGCCGTTTATTTTCCCAATATCGTTTATCGCGGACAATATCTTGCAGATGCTTGTCGTAGTCGATATGTTCAGCACCCACTTTGTCGATAGCCGATTGGATAAGGTCGTCGGGTAAACCGATTTTTCGGGCAATGTCGATGGCAAACGACGAGCCGGGTTTCCCTATTTCGAGGCAGAAAAGCGGTTGGAGTTGTTGGCGGTCGTAAAGCATTGCGGCGTTGGTTATTCCTTCGGCATCTTGGGCGTAATGTTTCAGATTCGAGTAATGGGTTGTAATGACGCCGAAAGTTCGATTGGCATTGAGCCGCTCGAGCGTGGCTTCGGCTAATGCACCTCCGATTTGCGGCTCTGTGCCTGTGCCAAATTCGTCGATTAGCAAAATGGTTTTATGATTGCTGTTCCGAACAAAAAATTTCATATTCAGAAGGTGAGAACTGTAAGTCGAGAGGTCGTTTTCGATACTTTGCTCATCGCCAATATCTATGAAAATTTGCTCAAAAACGCCGCAACGACTGCTGCTGTGAATCGAAATAGGCAGCCCGCATTGCAACATATATTGTAGCAGCGCAACTGTTTTGAGACAAACTGATTTTCCTCCTGCATTAGGTCCTGAAATCAGTAAAATTCGCTGTTTTTCGTTTAATATAATATTAAGAGGAACAACCGATTTGTTTTGTTTTTTCAACGATAAAAACAGTAGCGGATGCACTGCTTTGTTCCATTCAATTTGACAATCATTATCAATTTGCGGACATATTGCGTTGATTTGCAGCGCGAAATCTGCTTTTGCGTGAATAAAATCTATTATTCCGAGAAAATGTTGCGCCTGCAAAATATCGGCGGTGTGTGGGCGAACAAAATTTGTAAAATCGGTAAGGATACGAATAATTTCGCGCCGTTCTTCCGCCTCAAGTTCGCGGATGCGGTTGTTTGCCTCCACCACTTGCTGCGGCTCGATATACACAGTTTTGCCGGTTGCCGATTCGTCGTGCACAATGCCTGCAATTTTGCGTTTATAAGATGGCAAAACCGGAATTACCAATCGCCCATCGCGCATTGCGGGCGTTACATCTTTTTCCACCCAACCATCTGTTTTTGCCTGCCTGAGTATGGCGTTCAAACTGCGCGAAATACTGCTTGCGGCTCGATTTATTTCCTGACGAATATGCGCAAGTTCGGGCGAGGCACTATCTTTTACTTTGCCGAATTTATCAATAATGGCGTTTATCCTTTTGATAATCAGCGAATAAGTGGCATTATCAGGGAGCAATGCTTTGAGAGATAAATAGTGAGAATGTTCGTTTTTTGCAAAAAACAAAATTATCCGATTTGCACTTTCCAAAGCCCGCAAAAGCCCAAAAGTTTCATTTTCGTCGAGCCACAAACCATCAATTCTCACACGCGCCAATGCCTCGCGAATATCCACAAAATTGCCAAGCGGAAGTTCGTCGGTATTGGAAGTAAGGATTTGCTGCATTTCGGCTGTTTGCGAAAGCAGAGTGTTAATGTAGTGATAATCAACAGAAAAAGTCATTTTTTCAACTTCTTCTCTGCCGAGTGAACTTATACATTTTTGATTTAACAAAGCGCGAATGGCTGTAAAATCAATTTTATTTTCAATATTTTGAGGATAAAGCACCGTGAAATTAATTATAAATTACTGAGCGACAAAAATAACAAAAAAGAATTTACAATTTCAGATTTTGAGTTTCAAATTTTAGATTCTCTTTTTTTGCCTTGATTAAATAGGCACGCAGATAACACAGGATTTATTCCGATTTATCGTGAATTATAAAGATTTTCGCAGATAAAATTTTATCATTAATCACTGTTTTCCCGCCATTCTTGGTCAAGTAAGCGGCAAGATGATTAGCAGGCTTAAAACGCAATCACACGTTTTTTTGTCTGAATCGAGATTTGCAAGATTACAGGATTGTACCGCTACGATGCAAGTGTAGAGCGCGACCTAAAAATGACCGCATCTGTTACCGAGGTATGGAGTACTAATACCGAATATTATAAACAAACTGTATTTTACTAAGCCACTTTGTATGCTTCGCCACTTATGACAATAAATGCCAATCGCAGTGCAACAGGAATTATAAAACACTATTTTGCAGGCTCAGAACGCAAATTAAATCCAATTTCCGGTGGCAGTTGTG